>NZ_JAJAPB010000006.1 GCF_026226615.1 Geovibrio ferrireducens | reverse complement strand
TCCCCCTTTGCAAAGGGGGAAGTTGTTGTGTGCAAAAAGCAAGAACTGAGACTGCCACGTCGCTTTGCTCCTCGCAGTGACGTAAACTGCTGTCATTGCGAACCCTGAAAGGGTGAAGCAATCTCTGTTTTTATGATCCAAAATTTGCCATCCTTGGAAATTCTGGATACATGCCCGCAGTTTGCAGAGCAAATCCAGACTGGTGACAAACACATTAACTGACTTGTTCATATCTGTAAAAATTCCCCTCAGTCCCCCTTTGCAAAGGGGGAAGTTGTTGTGTGCAAAAAGCAAGAACTGAGACTGCCACGTCGCTTTGCTCCTCGCAGTGACGTAAACTGCTGTCATTGCGAACCCTGAAAGGGTGAAGCAATCTCTGTTTTTATGATCCAAAATTTGCCATCCTTGGAAATTCTGGATACATGCCCGCAGTTTGCAGAGCAAATCCAGACTGGTGACAAACACATTAACTGACTTGTTCATATCTGTAAAAATCCCCCTCTGTCCCCCTTTGCAAAGGGGGAAGTTGTTGTGTGCAAAAAGAAAAACACCCTCCTTTTGTAAAGGAGGGCGGGGGAGGATTTATACAAGTATAGACTTCTTCATTTCTAAAAAGACTTTGTCAACAAGCTGGTTTGCAGATCAAACCTTCGCTCCGCACGGCGAAACTCCATCCTTGGAGTTGCTGGCTTTTCCGGGTGTTTCCGCGGAACTGCAAACAGTGATGCTTGGTTCAATATAAATTCTTATCTTAATAAATCCGGCTTGCAAATCATTTGCAAAATGCTTATCGTTTGTTTATGTCAGTATGTGTAGCATCAGATCTGCTCAGATCAAAAAAACTTAAAATTACTGAAAGACGGGAGCTTATACTCTCTCTGATTCTTGCTGCGGAGCGTCCTGTCAGTGCAAAAGATTTGCATGAGATGGCAACAGAAAAGGGGAGCGTAGACCTCGTTACGGTGTACCGCGTGATTTCCCTCCTCCTTGAAAAGGGACTTATCAGGGAAATTACCGGTGATTCGGGAACCTCCTTCTATGAAAAAGCGTGCGAGCACAACCCTGTTCATCCCCACTTTCACTGCGGGGAGTGCGGACAGGTTTACTGCCTCGAACCGCTTACATTTGAGGAAGGGCTTATTTTAGGGCGTGTGGGCAAAGGGTTCCGCATCGCCTCTGTTTCGCTCGACATTAAAGGAGTATGTGAAAAATGCGCATCATTGCAATGATTACCGGACTTTTTATGCTGTTCTCGGCATCGGCCTTCGCCGCAGATTTTAAAGCGGCAGTGAGCATAATCCCCCAGAAATACCTTGCGGACAAGATAACAGGCGGCCGTTTCGAGACTATGGCTGTTGTGGGCAAGGGCTCAAACCCTCATAATTATGAACCTAAGCCTCAGCAGATGGTTTTTATATCAAAGGCTCAGGTATATTTCTCCATAGATCTCTCCTTTGAGGATGTGTGGCTTGAAAAACTCTTATCCGCTAATAAGAAGATAAAGCATGTGGACTGCGCTGACGCCGCCCACAGACAGCCGATTTCCGGCGAGATCATAGAAGACGACCATCACCACGGTGAAGAACACGGACACGGTGAAGAAGAGCACCATCACCATGACCACGGCGAACTTGACCCGCATATCTGGCTTTCTCCTGATAATATGAAAGTAATGGCGCGTCTCATGGCGAAAACCTTCTCAGAGATAGACCCCGCCGGAAAAAATGTTTATGATGCGAATCTCGCCTCTCTTCTCAGGGAGATAGATGAGACAGACGCCAAGATACGCACAAACCTGAAAAATGTGCCCAAGGATGCTCCCTTCATGGTTTTTCATCCGTCATGGGGATATTTCGCAAGCAAGTATAACCTCCGTCAGGTAGCTGTTGAGGTGGAAGGCAAGGAACCGAAGCCTGCTCAGCTTAAGGAACTCATAGGTTATGCTAAAGAGCGCGGAATAAGGGTTGTTTTTGTTCAGCCCCAGTTCTCCAAAAAGAGTGCGCAGGCAATAGCCGTTTCCATAAAGGGGGAGGTAGTCGAGATCGACCCTCTGGCATACGAGTGGAGCAGCAACCTTATTCATGTTTCAGAAGTTCTGGCAAAGGTGCTGAAAAAATAAATGAACGCAATTGAAATAACTGATTTACGATTTTCCTACGGTGAGAACCCCATTCTGACCGATGTCAGTCTCGCCCTCCCTGAGGGCGAGTTTCTTGCTGTCATAGGTCCCAACGGCGGGGGGAAATCCACCCTTCTTAAAATAATCCTCGGCATACTCCGTCAGGATTCGGGTGAGGTGCGCATATTCGGAAAAACAGTGAACGAGGCCGCAGGCCTTACCGGATATGTCCCACAGGATGTCTCCTCTAACAGAGGCTTCCCCATAACAGCCTTTCAGGTAGCCATGATGGGCAGAATGAGGCTTAAAGGGCGTTTTGCCCGCGCTGAAAAGGCGGATTACAGCAAGGTGCGCTCCGTTATGGAATATCTCGAAGTGGAGCATCTGGCAGGTTCCCCTGTGGATAACCTCTCCGGAGGACAGAGGCAGAGGGTGTATATAGCCCGCGCTCTTGCTATGGAGCCCAGAATGCTCTTTCTGGATGAGCCCACTTCCAGTGTTGACACCAAAGGGCAGAAGGATCTTTTCGACAGATTGCGGGAGCTCAATAAAACTATGACAATAGTGGTTGTGAGCCACGATTTAAGCATAATACCCAGATACGCCACAAGCGTAGCCTGCATAAACAATAAACTCCATTTTCACTCATCCCCGGAGGTAACTCCCGAAATGCTTCGCATGGCTTACGGCGGCACAGGGTGTGATGAGTGTGATTCACTCGGCATACCACAGGGTGTCCACGGAGGGCATATACATGCTTGACGCGCTCTCCTTCGGGTTCATGCAGAACGCTCTTCTCGCGGGTCTTTTTGCCTGTGTGGCATGCGGCGTTATCGGCACTCTGGTTGTGGTAAACCGCATAGTGTTTATCTCCGGCGGAATTGCCCATGCGGCTTACGGCGGCATAGGGCTTGCCTTTTTTCTTGGCATCTCACCTCTGCTCGGTGCTCTCGGCTTCTCCGTTGCGGTGGGTGTTCTGGTGGCGTTTATTTCCATGAGCAACAAAAAACGGGCAGATACGGTGATAGGTGTTGTCTGGTCGCTGGGGATGGCGATAGGGATCATTCTGACAGATCTCACACCCGGCTATAATGTTGACCTGATGAGCTATCTTTTCGGCAGCATACTGGCCGTGCCTCAGTCGGACATATGGCTGATGGCTGTGCTTGATATGGCTGTGGTGGTATTTATCGCCTTCTTTTTCAGGGACTTGCAGGCCATGAGCTTTGACGAGGACTTCGCAGTCTCCATCGGCGTTCCGGTCAGGCCGCTCTATTATCTGCTGATAATAATGGTGGCGCTCACAGTTGTCCTCGTCATAAGGGTTGTGGGGCTTATTCTGGTTATAGCGATGATAAGCATTCCTCCGTACATAGCGGAGCGTTACGTGAAGGATCTGCGGCTTATGATGCTCTCCTCCGTAGGGCTGAACCTTGCGTTCACCGTCACGGGGCTGTGGCTGTCATACACATTCAACCTCACCTCCGGAGCAGCGATAATAATGGTGGCATCCGCCGTGTTTTTCCTGTCCGAGTTTTTCGGCAGAATCAGGAGCAATCGGGGCTGAGTCTCTTTTCAAGTCATTATTTTATGTGTATATTCAGGTGATTTTGCAAAAGAGGTATGAATGTCCCTTGCCCTGAGAGTGCCCTTATCGTTTTTTCTCCCCAAGCCTGAGACTGTCCGCAGGGACAGAGTTCTCCTTGTCCGTGACGATGTCATAGGCGATCTGGTTGTTCCCACTTCCGCAGCAGTTTCATGGCTTAAGTCTCAGGGTTTTGACGTATTTCTCGTCTACAGGGAAAATCTTACCGATGCTGCGCGTCTTCTTCTGCCGGAGGACAGGCTTATTCCGTTTGATATCAGCCTTTACCGGAATAATCTTTCTTATCGTTACAGCCTGCTTAAAAGCATAAGGGAAAAAGGTTTCTCTGTCGCAATCGGTTCAACTATGCACTCAAGCGTTAATATGGACATAGTGCGTTGCAGCGGCGCAGCGGTGAAATGGGGCTACAAGCGGAACACTTCCCTTAAAGAGCTGAGCAAGTTCATCGGAGTAAAGTCTGTCTGTTCACTGCCGGTTATGACGGGCGGCAGATACACCTCCGTTCTGGAGCATGAGCAGCATTTTCAGGAGGGCATAGCCGGCCGCAGTGCGGAGAGCTTCGCCCCTGTTTTCAGCATCCCTGACAGTAAACCTCTGATAAAAGGGAGATACCTTCATTATATTTCGGATGCGGGCAATATGAGGCGGGCATTTCCGAAGGAACGTATTATTCCGGTTTTGGAAGAGCTTGCAGAAAAACTTGATGTGAAAGTGGTTATTACCGGTCTTCAGGAAGTTGAGGCCGGCGGTGAGCGTGTTGTCAACCTTTCCGGCAGGACATCGCTGAGTGAGGTGATAAATATTGTCTCCCACGCATCTTATGTAGTCGGAAATGAATCCGGTATAACACACATGGCTTGGATAATAGGAAAACCGACTGCGGTTTTCTATGGCGGCGGTCATTACGGACGCTTTCTTCCTGCGGGTAATTCCCTGCTTCTGACCAATAAACCTTCTGACTGTTTCTGCTGTGACTGGAAATGCATTTATAATGAAAAGCTTTTCCCCTGTGTCAATCTGCCTGATGACACTGTGCGGGAGCAGCTTGAGCATTTTTTTCTCCAATAAAGTCCGGTATCTATTTTTTCTCCAACACCGCAGCGAAGAAGCCGTCGCAGTTCGATTTTGACGGGTCGGACACAAAGTAGTCCCCCCTGATGAACTCATCCGGACAGGCAGGCTTCACCGCCCTGAAATTAGGGTATTCCGCAAGGAAAGCACCCACTATTTCCGTTGTCTCCTCCGGCTCGGTGGTGCATACACTGTAGATCAGCCTCCCCTTTTTCGCCAGAAGGGCTCCGGTTTTTATCAGCATTCTTCTCTGAACCGATGCCTTCTCCCTTATCTGTCTCTCGGTGCGTATCCAGCGTATCTCAGGGTGCTTGCGCATGGTTCCGATAGCCGTGCAGGGCGCGTCAAGGAGTATAAGGTCAAACGCCTCGTCTCCTTCCAGCTTCATTATATCGTTGTTTACCGGCTGAACATTCTCAAGGCCGAAGCGCTCCACATTTTCCTCAAGCACCTCAAAGCGTTTAGGGTTTATCTCAACTGCGAAAACCACTGCCTCAGGATAAGTCTTGCCCAGAATCAGCGTCTTGCCGCCCGGAGCCGCACAGCAGTCCAGAACAGACGCAGGGTCAAACCTGCCCGCCAGCGTGGGAACCATAGCGGAAGCCTTATCCATATAGTAGAGGTTTTCAGCCTCCTCGTCATATTCCTCAACCTCCGCCACGGAAAGGTCATCAGTATTAAGGGCGTAAAGCGGGGGAGCCTGATTATACGCCGCCATCATCTTTTCCGCCGCCGTATTGCCGTAGCGCTTGCGCCACCTTTCCGCAAGCCATGCAGGAAAATTATCACGCTCGACAGAGCCCGCCAGTATCTCGTCACGGTTAGCTATAACCTTGCGGAGAATGGCGTTTATGAAGCCGCGCTTGTTCTTGCCAACAAGGTTCACTGACTCATTCACAGCGGCGTAATCCGGCACATCGTTCATGTAAAGAAGCTGAGCCGCACCCATGACAAGCGCCGCCATCTGCTCCGGCGCGGGACGGAACTCCGTGAAACGCCCTATGGCCTTCTCTATGGTTCCCAGATTGCGGAATATCTCGAAATAAAGCTTGCGGTAAAACCTGCGCATAACCGCATCCTGAAAGTAATCTTCCCTGTACTTCTTCGAATAATAATCTGTCAGCAGACCGTACAGCCTGCCCCGCATCTTGTCGGACATATGTTTTCCTTGCTGTTTGATTTATGGTTTTAAGACAGGGTAATAAATTATTTAAACTTGAGAAACCCTTTTTTAACGAAAAAAAGGGTTTCTCATACTCTTCCCAAAAAACTGCTTTTGGTTTTATATTTTTTTAAAACTATCCCTGCATAGCTTCCAGTCTGGCTATGCGCTCCTCCACAGGGGGGTGGGTGGAGAAAAGGTTCATTGCCTGACGGGCGGAAAAGGGGTTCATTATAAACATATGGGCAGTTGCCGGCTGAGCGTCATCCATAGGTGCTGCCGCCACTCCGCCGGATATTTTGCGAAGTGCATTCGCAAGCGCTTTCGGTTTCCCGCAGAGCTTCGCCCCTCTGGCATCCGCTATGTATTCCCTTGATCTGGAAATAGCCATCTGTATCATCATCGCAGCTATGGGGGCAATTATCATCGCCGCAATCGCCGCAAAGGGGTTGCTGTTTTCGCCCTCACTGTTCCTTGAGCCGCCGAAGATCATGGCCCATTTCGCAGTGTTTGCTATCATCATTATAGCGCCCGCAAAGGTGGCTGCGATAGTGCCGATAAGTATGTCGCGCCCGTAGATATGCGCCAGCTCATGGGCGAGAACACCCTCAAGCTCATCATCATTAAGGAGGTCAACAATACCCGTAGTCACCGCAACAGCGGCGTTTTCGGGGTTTCTGCCTGTGGCGAAAGCGTTCGGTGCTGGGTTGTGGATAACGTAAACCTTGGGCATGGGTATGCCGCCCTTAGTGGTGAGATTACGCACAATGCGGTGGATGCCGGGGGCTTCCGTCTCATCCACTTCCACTGCTTTGTACATTTTCAGGACAATCTTGTCGCTGAACCAGTAGGAGAAGAAGTTCATCCCTATCGCAAAGATAAAGGCGAACATCATTCCGCCCCTTCCGCCGATGAGGCCTCCCACAAACATGAAAAGTACAGTGAGAAGCGCCATAAAGAATGCCGTTTTCATTGAGTTGCTCATTTTCTATACCTCGATTTTTATTATATCCGTTTTTTAAATGCCGCCCATCTGCCTCAGCACATTTTCAATATCATCCGCGCTTACACGGGTATTGCGGCAGGGACCGTCAGGGCGGCGGTTGCATATTCCTATTACCGGTATGGGGTATATGTCACTGATGCCGCTGATTAAGTCCCGCTCACAGGCAACGGCTGCAATAATTTGCGGTTTTGTGTCCTTAACGAGCCTTAAGGCGGACGAGCCGCCTGTAGCTATGTTTATTGATAAACTATATCTTTCTCCGGCGGATGCAAGCTTTTCTATATCACACCTGCCGCACCTCTCACACTTATAGATGTCAGAGGTAATTTTCAGTTCACAGTTTTCGTTTTGCAGGCAGTGAGGGAGAAGAATCAGCACCCGCTCCGGCGGCTTCGCCTTCACAATGCGCATTACGATGCGGTTGTTAAGCTCAATCAGCCTTGCAGAAACCCTGTCTCTGTCCGCTTTCATCAGCCTGCTAACGGCAATAGCCAGAGGAAAGAGCGCTTTTATCAGAAAAAGTCTTGCCAGTTTCTGCATTCGGGGGGAATCAGCCAAACGTCTTCCCTTCTTCCAGCCTGAACCCGCTGAGGAAATTTGCCGCAGGCATCCGCTTTTTGCCCTCCGCCTGAAGCTCCTTCACAATGAGTGCGCCCTTGCCGCAGGCAACTGAGAAGCTCTTCTTGGTAATGTCAAATATGGTTCCCGCGGGCTTGCCGCAGTTTTCCGCAGTATCCGCGGCGAAGAATTTGAACATCTGCCCGTCCAGCATGGAGTAAGCCACCGGCCATGGCTGAAAGCCCCGTATCATTCTCTCTATTTCCGCTGCGCTTTTGTTCCAGTCTATCAGCCCGTCCTCCTTCTTCATCATCGGCGCGTATGTATGCTCTGCGTCGTTCTGCTTTTCGGGAGTGATGGTGTCAAATTTATCTAAGGTTTCAATAAGCAGTTCCGCCCCTGTCACAGCGAGTTCCGCGAGGAGATCCTCGGTGGTTTTCCGTTCTATGGGTGTGACAGCCTTCATCAGCATATCCCCCGTGTCCAGCCCCACATCCATAAGCATGGCAGTAACGCCCGTGTCGGCTTCTCCGTTGACAATAGCCCAGTTCACCGGAGCAGCGCCCCTGTACTTGGGCAGGAGGGAGAAGTGGACGTTAATCGGCGCTTTCTTCGGGGATTTCAGCACACGCTCAGAGAGTATTTTTCCGTATGCCACAACCACGAGGAAGTCGGCCTCAAGGCTTTCCAGAAGGCTCATAAACTCCTCGTTGTTTTTGAGCTTTTCAGGCTGAACAACTTTTAAGCCGGCGCTCAGCGCATATTCCTTCACCGGGGTGGGCACAAGGGCGGAGCTTCTCCCTTTGGGTTTGTCGGGCTGGGTGACCACCAGCGGCACTTCGTGCCCTTTTTCCACTATAGCTTTAAGGGTAGGCACGGCTGTTTCCGGCGTTCCCATGAATATTATTTTCATCTGCGTCATCCTCTTAATATTGTCTCAAAAGCTTAATTTATCCGTTTTTGAGTGATGTTGTAAAGGGTATTTGCCGAGTTTTTTTATAAAAGCCCGGCGCAGTACGTTCTATTATCAGCCTATGTCCTTTTTTAAGTTGCATTATGTTTTTTTTTCATTAAAATTTTTCATTCACCTCGGAGGAAAAAATATGATTAAAGTTCTCATCAACGGGGAAAAATGCAAGGGCTGCGGTCTGTGTATTCAGGTCTGTCCGAAGAAGATTCTCCGTTTTTCCGACAATATAAACTCCATGGGCTACAGTATTATTATGTGTACGGATCAGGATGCGTGTATTCTCTGCAAAAGCTGCGCGCTTGTCTGTCCCGATGTGGTTTTCACCCTTCAGAAACAGGATTCAGGCGGTAAATAATGAACAAAAAAGTACTGATGAAGGGGAACGAAGCCATAGCCGAAGCCTCCGTAAGGGCAGGGCTCGCGGGCTATTTCGGCTATCCTATCACCCCCCAGAATGAATTTACGGCATACATGTCATACCACATGCCCGCCAGAGGCAGAGCCTTTGTTCAGGCGGAAAGCGAAGTGGCGGCAATAAACATGGTCTACGGCGCTGCCGCAACCGGATGCAGGGTAATGACATCCTCCTCAAGCCCCGGTATAGCACTTATGCAGGAAGCTATTTCCTACATGTGCGGAGCTGAGGTTCCCGCTGTTATCGTGAATATAATGCGCGGCGGCCCCGGTCTCGGTAACATCGGCCCCAGTCAGGGCGACTATGATCAGGCGACCAGAGGCGGCGGCAACGGCGACTACAAAATGGTTGTCTACGCTCCTTCCACAGTTCAGGAAGCGGTTGATCTCACCTATAATGCTTTTGATATTGCTGACAAATATAAAATTCCCGTCTTCATCCTCGGTGACGGCGCACTCGGCCAGATGGCGGAACCTGTTCTCCTCCCGGAGGAGAAGCCCGTGATGAAGGGTGATCAGGGTTGGGGCTTGGGCGGAGCAAAAGGCAGGGAACCCAGAGCGGTTATGTCACTCAGGCTTGCTGAGGGCCAGCTGAGAAAGCACAACTGGGATCTCGCCTCGAAGTTTGAAAGAATAGCCGAAGCAGAAACAAAATACGAACTGACAGATACGGATTATGATGTTCTTGTTGCGGCCTTCGGCACAGCGGCGAGGGTTGCTAAAACCGCAATCCGCCATCTGAGGGAGCAGGGCATAAAGGCCGCCCTTTTCCGCCCCGTAACCATATGCCCCTTTCCCTATGCTGCGCTTGCAGATGCGGCGAAAAAGGCGAAGAAGGTTCTCGTTACAGAGATGAACACAGGGCAGATGCTCTTTGATGTGAAGGTGGCTGTTGAGGGTGCGGTTCCGGTCGAGTTTATGGGCTGCCCCGGCGGGGAATCCTTCTCACCGGAGGAGATAGCCGCAAAAATAAAAGAGATGCAGGGGTAGACGGATGAGCATAGTTTTTCAGAAACCCGAAAGCCTTACTGATAAAACCACAATCTTCTGCCCCGGATGCAGCCACGGAATAATCCACAGGCTGGTGGGCGAGGTTCTGGACGAGCTTGAACTCCGCGAAACCACAGTGGGCGTTGCGCCTGTCGGGTGTGCGGTTCTTCTTTATGAATATTTCAGAACAGATATAGTGGAGGCTCCCCACGGAAGAGCGCCCGCCCTTGCCACAGGCATAAAAAGGGTGAGACCCGACCTCACCGTATTCAGCTATCAGGGTGACGGAGACCTCGCCTCCATAGGCATGGCGGAAATTATGCATGCCGCCAACAGGGGCGAGATGATAACAGTCATCTTCGTGAACAACGCCAATTACGGCATGACAGGCGGACAGATGGCTCCCACCACCCTGCCGGGACAGAGAACAACCACAACCCCAACAGGAAGGGACTGCGCCACCCACGGCTCACCTTTCAGAATGGCGGAGATAATGGGCGCTCTTGACCCTGTGGTTTACAGTGCCAGAGTGAGCGCAGCCACTCCCGCCAAGATAATGAAGGCGAAAAGAGCGATCAAGAAAGCCTTTCAGAACCAGAAGGAGAACAAGGGTTTCTCCTTCGTTGAAGTTCTTTCCACCTGCCCCACAAACTGGGGCATGACCCCCGCTGATGCGGTTCAGTTTGTGGAGAAGGATATGGAGGGCTATTATCCCCTTGGCGTGTTCAGGGATGCTGACGGGGGTGAGAAATGATTTTTGAAAGCGTAATGGCAGGCTTCGGCGGTCAGGGTATTCTCAGCGCCGGAATGATGCTCGCCCACATTGCCTCACACAAGGGGCTGAATGTCACATGGTTTCCCTCATACGGAGCGGAACAGAGGGGCGGAACAGCAAACTGCACTGTGGTTATCTCCGACCTTGAGATAGGCTCACCCATAGTAACCGCGCCCGCTTACGGGCTGATAATGAACATGCCCTCTTTCAATAAGTTTCAGCCTCGATTCCGCAAAGGTGCTAAAGCGGTGCTTGACACCTCCCTTGTTGACCCTTCGGCGGTGACAAGAACGGATGTTGAGTTCTACGGGCTGAACGCAGGGGACATTGCCCGCGATCTGGGGAATGTCAGGGTTGCCAACATGGTTATGATAGGCGGCCTTCTGGCTGTTTCCGGGCTCTTCACTCTGGAGGAGGCCGTTGCAGAGCTTCCCAATGCTCTCTCGAAGAAGCATCATGATCTGATACCTCTGAATGAACAGGCGCTGTCCAAAGGGTTCAGCGAGATTAAAAAAATAAACAAATAATTAAAAAGGGCGTCCTTCGGGACGCCCTGCCTGTTTTTGGAATAAAAATTAAACTAACCATAAAACTCTTTACAGTAAAGGGTTACGCAGTTGCTTAAGGGTTGCATAAGATTCATAAAATTTTCTATTGAGTTTTTTAATGTAATCCTCTAAAACAAAATACTTTTCTATTTTCGGAGGTTCTGATATGTCGCTTATGAATAAGTTCTGGGACATCGCCAAGTCCAGAAACAAGACGATTGTTTTGCCGGAAGGAACTGATGAAAGGACAATAGACGCCGCCAACGCCATAGTCGAAAACGGACTCGCCAAAGTTATAGTTCTCGGAGATGAGAAGGAAGTAAGGGGGCTCTTCGCACAGAAGGGCTACGCAGTGAAATGCGAAATCATCGACCCGAAAACCAGCAAATATCTTGAAGAATTTACAAACTATTATTACGAAAAGAGAAAATCCAAAGGGATGACAATGGAGGAAGCCTCCGAAAGCATGAAGGATGTGCTTTACTTCGGCTCCATGCTTGTGGAAAAGGGGATAGCAGACGGCGCAGTGACCGGAGCCTGTCACACAACGGGTGACGTTCTTAGAGCCGCCATCCGTGTTATCGGAACCAAAAAGGGGATGAGGACAGTTTCAAGCTGCTTCATCATGGTTACTCCCAAGCCCGAATTCGGCAAGGACGGCGCAGTTCTCTTTGCTGACTGTGCGGTTATCCCCAACCCTGACGCAAGAACGCTTGCTGAAATCGCCCTCGCCACAGCGGACAGCTGCAAAGCCTTCCTTGAGGTTGAACCGAAGGTGGCTATGCTCTCATTCTCCACAAAGGGGAGCGCTCAGCACGAAGATGTGGATAAGGTGACAGAAGCACTTAAAATAGCCAGAGAGCTTGCTCCGGAACTTGCCATTGACGGTGAACTTCAGGCGGATGCGGCGCTGCTTGCCTCTGTCGGTGCGAAAAAGGCTCCGGGAAGCAATGTGGCAGGACAGGCGAATGTCCTTGTTTTCCCCACTCTTGATGCAGGAAATATAGGCTACAAACTGGTGGAAAGAATTGCAGGCGCGGAAGCCATAGGCCCGGTTATTCAGGGGCTGGCAAAGCCTGTTAACGATCTCTCCAGAGGCTGTAAATACATGGATATAGTGAACGTTGCCGCCATTACGGCAGTTCAGGCTGATTAAGGAGGAAGTGCCGATGTTTATACTCGCTCTTAACTGCGGCAGTTCGTCCGCCAAGTACCAGCTTTATGACTGGGATAATAAGAAAGTTATCGCAAAAGGTGTTGTTGAGCGTGTCGGTATAGGTGACTCGTTCATAGTGCACGAAGTGGAAGGCAGGCCGACATACAGGGATGAATATGAGTGCCACGACCACGGAACTGCTGTGGAGCTCATAGTTAAGACCCTCACCGCCTCGGAAACCGGTGTTATCACCAATATGAAGGAGATCTCCGCTGTAGGGCACAGGGTTGTCCACGGCGGTGACAAGTTTAAGAGAAGCGTCAGGCTCGATGCGGATGTAATAAAAACCATAGAGGATGTTCAGCACCTCGCACCCCTTCACAACCCGCCCAACCTTGCGGGGATAAGGGCAGCATACGAGGTTCTGCCCGATGTGCCTCAGGTTGCTATTTTCGATACCGCTTTTCACCAGACAATGCCCGACTACGCATATATGTACGCAGTTCCCTATGAGTGGTATCAGGATTACGGCGTAAGGCGTTACGGATTCCACGGCACAAGCCACCTTTATGTCTCCAAGCGCGCGGCGGCTCTCCTCGGTAAAAACTCTAAAGACTGCAATATCATAACCATGCACATCGGCAACGGTGTTTCCCACACCGCCATCAAAAACGGCGTGTCCGTGGACACCTCCATGGGTCTCACACCCCTTGAGGGCGCAATAATGGGAACCAGATGCGGCGATCTCGATCCGGCCATCCCGCTTTTTATGCAGGGTCAGCTTGATATTGACTACCGCAAAATGGATGCAATCCTCAACAAAAAGTCCGGCATGCTGGGCATAAGCGGCAAATACACAGACAGAAGGGATATTCTCCAGTGTAACTTCCCGGACAGCAAGGACAGATGCCGTCTGGCAATTGATATGGAAGCCTACAGGCTCAAAAAATACATCGGCACATATTACGCGGTGCTCGGCAGGCTGGATGCGATCGTCTTCACCGCCGGAGTGGGCGAAAACGCCGGGATAATACGTCAGAAGGCTCTGGAAGGGCTTGAGGACATGGGTATTGTCGTGGATGAACAGAAAAACCTCACCACATTCTCCAAACACGGCGAGACTGAGATCTCCACTCCTGAGTCCAAGGTGAAGGTTTATGTGATCCCCACCAACGAGGAGCTTGTCTTTGTTGAGGACGTTGTGGCCATACTCAACGGAACCTACAAAGATCATACTGAGTATGAGTATTCATTTCTTAAATAGATAATCGCCGCACCTGCGTCCTGCGGTGCGGCTGAAACCGCTCGCGGACGGATAAACCGTCCTTCGCTCCGCACGGCGCAGTTCCATCCATGGAACTGTCATGGAACTGTTAAGACAATGCCGTGGTATTAAATAGCTGACGTATAATCGCCGCACCTGCGTTCTGCGGTGCGGCTTGTTCTCTTAAACTGTTCTGGTGTCATTGCGAACGAAGTGAAGCAATCTCTTACTGATATTGCCTGAGGTTTTCAGATCTGCTCAGAGTGATGCAGATGAACAGGACGTAAGCCTCCGGGAAAACGGAGGCTCATGTGTCTGCTAGGCTGCTCTTTCCAGAGCGTCGAATCTGCGTTTTGCCCTTGCGAGGCGAACTCTCTTAATCAGCAGGCTGAAATAGAGCAGAGTGAATATAAGGAGCGCGCACAGCATGGCGTGGAGCATCATGGGGTGAAGCCCGCCGCCCCCTTTCTGTACAACGTTGGGGTGTATGGTATTTTTCCAGATGCGGATAGAGAAGAAGACTATGGGTACGTCAATGAATCCGATTACACCCACAGCCGCAGCGAATCTCGCCCTTTTGCTGTCCTCGTCTATGAACTTTCTCAGCATTATGTAGCCGACGTAAATGAACCAGAGGATCGCCGTTGTGGTGAGTCTGGGATCCCATGTCCACCATGCGCCCCATGCCGCCTTGCCCCAGACGGGTCCGGTGGTGAGAACAATTGTGCAGAAAAGCAGACCTATCTCGGCGGAGCTTTCGGCAATATCGTCAAAGCGGAAGTCATCCTTAATCAGGTAAGCTATGCTGGCGCAGAAGGTTACGAAAAATGCGAAAAACGAAATCCATGCGGAAGCCACATGAAAGTAGAAAATCTTCTGATTAGGACCGAGTGATTTCGCCACAGGCGCGTAGATAAACGCCATATAAAGCCCGACAGGAACAAGGACAATAAGGGCTGCATCAAGAATTTTTTCTTTGCTCATAAGCTATTCCTCTACTATGAAGTCAAACACCGCAAACACGACTGCGGTGAAAATAATGTCAAAAACAAGGAGAATCTTAAGCCATGGATACGCCAGAGCGTGATCATGACCGAGAACGAAAATATTAAGACTCTGCACTGAGGCAAGAATTACCGGAACAAGTATCGGCAGAAGCAGAAGCGGAAGCATGACCTCCCTTGTTCTGGTGTTTACGGAAATGAGCGAGAACAGAGTTCCCAGAACGGCGAATCCGTATGTGCCGAGGAAGAAAACAGCAGCCGTCAGCGCTCCGCCTGCGAATACGTTTACGTTGTAAAGCACTGTGAAAATAGGGATAGTGATTATCTCCACCATAGCCATGAACGTGAAGTTGCTTATGACCTTGCCGAAAAAGACCGAACTGGGGTCAACGGGTGAGAGGAGAAGAGCCTGAAGGTTGCCCCCCTGAACCTCTGTCATCATGGATTTATTCAGCCCCAGAAGCCCCGCGAAAACAAAGCTCATCCACAATATGCCGCCTACAACCTCATTTTTCATATCGCTGCCGGGTTCAAATATGAAGCTGAAAACCACGACCACGAGGAGGGAGAAGACAAGCATGGAGTTAACCACTTCCTTAGACTTGAACTCCTCAAGAATATCTTTCCTGAAAATACAGAGAACAGTGTTGAAATAGCTCATTTCAGCTCACCGCCTGCATGTATATTTCCTCGAACTCCTTCTCCGGCACTTCTTCCTTCTTCTTATCCAGAGTGAATTTTCCGCCTTTGACAACGACAATCCTTGAGGCAAGCTCATAGCCTCTGGGGAGGTTGTGAGTGACCATCACAATGGTTTTTTTGAGGGAGAACTGTTCCTTGAGAATACCAGTGAGAACGAGGGATGCGTGCTGGTCAAGCCCTGTGTAGGGTTCATCCAGCAGTATAATATCGGGATCATGCATGAGCGCGCGGGCTATGGAAAGCCTTTGCAGCATGCCCCTTGAGAATGTTCTGACCCTGTCATGCTTTCTTGAAAGAAGCTCCACCCTTTTCAGGAGGAAATCCGCCCGTGCGGAAACATCCTTTATTCCGTAGAGCCTGCCGTAGAAGACAAGGTTTTCAAGCGCGCTGAGGTTTTCGTATAAAAAAGGCTGGTGAGAGATAACCCCGAAATGCTTTCTGAAATCATCCTTCATTTTCTTTATGGGCGTGCCTTTAAAAAAAATATCACCCTCACTCGGTTTAGTGAGGGTGGAAAGGATTTTCAGAAGGGTTGACTTGCCCGCGCCGTTTGGCCCGAACACGGACATAAAGTCCCCTTCGGCAAGTTCAAAGGTCACACCTTTAAGTGCTTCGGTGTGACCGTATCTCTTTTTAACATTATCCAGCCTGAAAATTGGTTCAGGCATTTTTTCTCCTGCCGGTAACAGTGTAGAAAGCGCCGATGCACATAATACCGCAGCCAATCCACAGCCACACGAGAAGAGGCTCGTAAACCACCTGAATCCCTATGTAGTTTTCAGGTTTGGAGTAGCTGGCGAGTATGAAGTAAAGATCGCCTTTCAGTTTGGAGTAGATAGCAACTTCCGCCCATGCTTCCTCGCGTTTTTCGTAGAAGCGTCTTTCCGGTGCGACAGTTACTATCTTCTTACCGTTTTCTGTTACTGTAACAGGAGCGTAGACAGATGTAAAGTTCTGACCCTGATTTACTGTGAGTTCGCCCACCTGCATTTCATAATTGCCGAAGGTGAAGCTTTCTCCCGGTGCTACCACATGCTCATCCTTGATGTTGTAGAAGGATGAGGCGATGATTCCGTAAGCCATGATAACAACGCCGATGTGAACCAGAAGGCCGCCGTAGTGCCTGCGCTGGGTAAGCACAACTTTGGGGCCGTTGTTTTTTATGGAGATTGCTATTCTTGTTATTATGGTAGCGAGTGAAAGGGTTGTCACCCCAGTGAGTATAAGGGGTATGGGGAGGGTGTAGCCCTTCACATACATGATTACCATTGAGGCAAGCGCCGCAATGACTCCGGGGATGATCTTTTTATAGAAGCTTTCACCTATCTCCTTACCGTACTGAGCCATGGGAGCAAGACCCGCAAAAAGCAGTATCAGTATAAAGAAAGGTGTGGAAACCTTGTTAAAGTAAGGGATGTTAACCGTAAGCTTGTTGCCCACAACCCCGAAAACGCCCATTACAGCATAATAAGCCTGAGAGATAAGGGGCATTGTTGTTCCCACGAGGACAACAACCATAAGACCGAGGAAAAGCCAGTTAGCGATAAAAAACATGCCTTCCCTGGAGGAGAAGTGGAAGTCTTTCTCTTCGGGGTCTTTGTAAAGTTTGATGTTGCTGAAGAGAACAATGGCGTATGCGATTGTGGAGACGATCATGAACACCACAAAGAAAGCGCCGAGGCTTGACTTTCCGAAGGAGTGAACAGAATCTATAACGCCGCTTCTCGTGAGGAAGGTTCCGAATATGCAGAGGATAAAGGATGTCATAAGGAGCGTGTGCGTCCATATTTTCAGCTTGTTTCTCTGCTCATATATGAGAGCGGAGTGGAGGTAAGCCGTTCCTGTTATCCACGGAAGGAGTGATGCGTTTTCAACAGGATCCCATGCCCAGTAGCCGCCCCAGCCGAGTTCAACATAAGCCCACTGGCCGCCGAGAACTATGCCTATTGTGAGGAAAACCCATGTGAATATAGCCCAGCCTCTGCTCTCTTTAACCCATAGGTTGGAGCCGTCGCCAGTCATCATGGATGCTATTGCGTGTCCGAGAGGCACGGTAAAGCCCGCATAACCGAGGAAAAGGGTAGGCGGATGGTAAATCATGCCGGGGTTCTGGAGAAGGGGGTTCATGCCCACGCCGTCCTGAGGAGTGAAGCCAAGCTCCGCAAAGGGGTTGGTCACAAAACAGGTAAGAATCAGGAAGAAGGAAGACGAAACGCTTATTACAAAGAGAACAGAGCTCTTGTATCTTGAATCGGAGTTCCTGAGCCTTACCATCTCAACTATGGCGAAAAGAACAAGAAGAAGCGCCCAGAAAAGGAGCGAACCGGCCTGACCGGCCCAGAAGGCGCTGAGTTTGTATGCCATGGGCAGCGCAAGGTCTGTGTACTGCGCGACATACTCAATTTTGAAGTTGCTTGTGACGAGTGCCAGAAGCAGAATAAGAGAGGCAACGCTTATTGCCGCAGTCTGTGCGATGAGGAAATATCCTCCGATTTTATCGTAAATTTTGTTTTCGCTTCTCATCCCTGTTAAGTAGAAGTAAGAAGCACCCGCGCCTGTTATCAGCGCAAGGAGCATAAACAAAAATCCTGCTCCGCCCACTGTTCACCTCGAAAATTTAAGATTTGCAAAACATCACCGCAGGTTTCAGCCGCATGGACAAAACCCGACTGCGTAATAAACTTTGCATAGTATACTAAGTTGATAAGGATTTGTATAAAAAGTTCTCTAAAGGATGCTTAATTTGTAAAAATTATCCTTTAGCGGCCTCTTCCTCAGGGTCTACCTCATATTTTGAGGGGCATTTGGTCAGAAGAGTTTTGGCAATAAACTTTTTGTTTTCAATATCATAGTTGCCTTCGATTATGACGTGGATCTCCTCTTTGAAGGTGTCGGGTATTATGCCTTTGTAATCAACGGTCATGACCGCTCCGCCCTCTTCAACATCCACAATATCGAAGACCAGGTGTCTTTCCTTTGTGTTTTTGGTGATAGTTCCGGCGATGACCTCACCGCTGACGCGCATACCTTTCTGGTTAAGTTTTTCAGGGTTGTGAAGAACTTCGCCTACTGTAAGATAGTAAACACCTTCCGATTTGAAGCCGCTGAAAAGCATGAATGAAATGGCAATGACAACGACCGCCGTGGCAACGAGAAACTTCTTGTTTTTGTTCATTGGCTGACTCCGTAATGTCCTGACTTTGGTTTATAATGTACATAAAAGGACAGTTGATCAAGGAAAAAGTTTAGTAAAAAATATAAACAAACTCAAGTTTTAAAGGGATTCTGATTATTGCTTTAACGTAATATCTGAATATAATATTGATTTTCTGCGGAACATTTCCGTCTCCCGTATGTCTTTACCTGTGAAAAAAATGAGTATAAGGTAGTGATTATGAATGAAATAGGATTTATTACGGCGTTTACTGCGGGTGTGCTCTCCTTTCTGTCACCTTGTGTGCTTCCGCTTCTGCCTGCTTATCTGTCTTTTATATCCGGCGAAACCATAGACACCCTCACATCCGGCGAATCAAAAAAAGCCAGAGTGAAGGCGGTTCTCGGTGCTGTCTGTTTCGGGCTGGGTTTTCTCCTTGTGTTTGTTATTCTGGGAGCCGGAGCAACCGCCGTGGGCAAGGCGCTCGCCCAGCATAAAATAATCCTTGGGCGCATAGCCGGGGTGCTTATAGTGATCCTCGGTCTGCATATGTCAGGTATTTTCCGCATAAACAGGCTTCTTGTACAGAAGAAGTGGAATTATCAGCGTAAATCCGGTGCGCCGTTTCTTATTCAGGCGTTTTTCCTTGGCGTGGCGCTCGTTCTCGGCTGGTCGCCCTGTCTGGGGCCTGTGATTGCGGCTATATTTGCCATGGCCTCCCAGCAGGAAACGGTCGGGCAGGGGATAGGGCTCCTTGTCACCTACGGCTTGGGTTTGTGGATACCTTTTCTGCTTGCCGCCCTCGCGGTCGGCCATGTTATCTCCGGTATGAGAAAGGCGGGCAGAGTGGTGATAGTTGTGGAGAAAATATCGGGAGCGCTTCTTATAGTAATCGGCCTTCTTATGGCCACAAACAGCATGGTGATTATGAGCGCCTATCTTGTAAGATGGTTTCCGATCCTCGGCAGCATAAACTTTTAGGCGCTTTCTGGCGATTTTATCCTTTTTTTGGAACTGAATTTATAATATTATATTCTGCTTTTTTCGGTCTGCCCGTTTTTATGCGGGTGTGCGAAGCGGTCTGAAAGATTAAAAATCTTATATTTATAAAGGAGCATTTTCAGTATGGCAGGACATAGTAAGTGGGCGAATATTAAACACAGAAAAGCGGCTCAGGATGCAAAAAAAGGCAAGGTCTTCACCAAAGTTGCCCGTGAAATCACGGTTGCGGCAAAGGAAGGGGGCGGAGATGCCGACATGAACCCCCGCCTGAGGCTGGCGCTTGATAAGGCAAGAGCCGTGAACCTGCCAAAGGACAATGTTGACAGAGCAATCAAAAAAGGCACGGGCGAAGGCAATGAGGCCGCATACGAGGATGTGACATACGAAGGTTACGGCCCCGGCGGTGTGGCTATTCTTGTCAAAACCCTTACAGATAACAGAAACAGGACAGTAGCCGAAGTGCGCAGCACCATGACGAAAAAAGGCGGCAGCATGGGCGAGGCCGGATGTGTTGCGTGGATTTTCGAGCAGAAAGGCATACTTGAAATATCCAAAACCAAGGCGGATGAGGACAAACTTCTGGAAGAAGCCCTCGAAGCCGGAGCAGAGGATGTTGTTGATGACGGCGATGTTTTCTCCGTTCAGTGCGCTTATGCCGACTTTATGGATGTAAAAACCGAGCTTGAAAAGAAGGGATATGCATTCGAGTTCGCGGAAATCACCATGAAGCCCAAGAACAGCGTTCCCGTCAGTGTTGAGGACCTGCGCAAAATCATGACCATTACCGATGCCCTTGAGGATCTGGATGATGTTCAGGAAGTTTACTCAAACTTTGAGGCTGACGACGAAGTTATGTCCCAGCTTGAGGACTAGTTGTCCCGGATAGTTATAGGGATAGACCCCGGTCTTAACTGCACAGGCGTTGGCATTGTACGGGCCTGGCCGGGCAAGGTGGAGCATGTTTTTCACGGTGTGCTCCGCACCGACAGTAAAAGAGAACTGCCCGAACGTCTCGGTGTCATATGCGCCGGACTGAGAGATATAATAGCGGAATACAGGCCGGAACTGTCCGCGGTTGAGGATGTTTTCCAGTCGGTAAATATAAAGAGCGCCATGCTTCTGGGGCAGACAAGGGGCGCTATAATTGCCACTCTGCTCTCCTGCGGGATGCCCGTGAGCGAATATACGGCGCTTCAGGTGAAGAAATCCGTTGTGGGCTACGGCAAGGCGGATAAGGAGCAGGTGCGCCACATGGTGGAGGTTCTGCTCGGCATTAAGATGGGCAAAACCCCGCTGGACGCATCGGATGCGCTGGCTGTGGCTGTGTGTCTGGGACTTGATATAACCGGGAGGCGGTATTGATCTACAGAGTTAAGGGCGAACTGCTGGAAAAACACCCGGATTTCGCAGTGATAGACACGGGAGCGGTTGCTTTCCGTGTGGGGATCTCCATGCAGAGTTTCGCTTCCCTGCCTGACATAGGGGAGAAGGCCTCTCTTTATACACTGATGAATGTCCGTGAGGACGACATAAGCCTGTTCGGTTTTGTCACCCTTGAGGAGAAAAAACTGTTCATCCTCCTCACTTCAATAAGTAAGGTGGGGCCTAAGATGGCGCTTGCCATCCTTTCCGGGCTTGATGTTAAGTCATTTGAGAAGGCTGTTGTCTCCGGGGATGTGGTGAAGATTAAGGGTATTCCCGGCATAGGGCTGAAAACGGCTGAGAGGATTATATTAGAGCTTAAGGATAAATTTGATCTCGTGTTCAAAACAGAGGCCAAGCCTGATGACAACTCGGAAGATGTGGTGAGCGCCCTGTGCAACCTCGGCTACTCAAGAAAGGATGCCGAAAACGCCGTCCGCGCCTCATACTCCGGTGACTGCTCATTTGAGGAAAACCTCAAGAAAGCTCTCAGGGGGCTTTCGGGGTAGCTTAACCTATTTGTATATAAGTGTTTAATATTATTTGTATTGACTTGCGGAGGTGAGAGGAATATAAACTCCGCATGCAAACTGTCGGATGTTCACATAAGAACACAGTAGTTTCAGATCTAAAAGCGGTACTTACTCCGCAAATATCATCAATCTTTCACACTCTTTTTCAGGAAAAAATTCAGCCTTAGAAATTTCAGGAGAATGTATGCGATTTGTATCGGGATTGAAGCCTTTTCAGTTTCTTGTACTGGGATTTTTATCCTATGTTATTATCGGAACAGCCTTTTTGTCCCTTCCGATCTCTCAGGTAACTGACGTAAAAGTAATAGACAATCTTTTTAATGTTACATCTGCCGTTTCCACAACAGGGTTGAGCACTGTCAGCGTATCGGATTCGTATACGCTTTTCGGACAGATAGTTATTCTGGTCTTATTCCAGCTTGGGGGAATAGGCTATATGACCCTGACTTCGTTTATCATACTCGCCAGAGGCAGGCAGCTTTCAAATGTGAGAAACGGAATACTGGGGACTGAGTTCAGCCTCCCTTCGGAGTTTAAAATCCACAGCTTTATTTTTCAGGTTGCAGTTTTTACACTGATAATTGAGTTTATCGGAACTCTGATCCTGTTTCTGGAGTTCAGGGCATCAGGTGTGGAGTCTCCGCTGTGGATGGCTTTATTTCATGCAGTGTCCGCATTCACCACTTCGGGTTTCAGCACTTTCAGCAACAGCATGGAGAGTTTTAAGGACAACTGGGTGATATGTGTAACGGTAGGTTCACTCTGCTATATGGGCTCGATAGGGTTTATTGTTCTGCATGATGCGTTTCTGGCGGTAAAGAGCAGAGCTTACAGGGTAACCTTCACATCAAAGGTTATTCTGGTGCTTACAGCACTGATCTTCTTCGTGTGTGTGCCTCTTTTTTATCTGTCCGAACCTTCGCTGAGAAACGCCGGATTCTCAGAAGGAATTCTTATTTCGTCTTTTCAGGTTATGACCGCCTCAACAACAGCCGGGTTTAACACCGTGCCTATCGGCAATCTTGCCCCTGCCTCTCTTACTCTTCTGATTATAGCTATGGTAATCGGAGCGTCGCCGAGCGGCACCGGAGGGGGGATAAAAACAACATCAGTATCCTCGTGCATAGGTATAGTGATGAGTATCTTAAGGGGCAGAAGCACCGTAACCTTTTTCGGACATTCAATTCCCGATATAAGACTTATGACTGCGGTTGCTTCCGTATCGATTTATATTGGAGTGCTTGCTGCGGGAGTTTTCACGCTGAGCATGGCGGAGGAGCAGGAATATATTAAGCTTGTGTTTGAGGCAGCCTCAGCATTGGGCACAGTAGGACTCAGCATGGGCATAACCGGTGAACTGGGAAATACGGGGAAAATCATTGTAACGCTTCTTATGTTTTTGGGAAGGGTCGGGCCGCTTACTGTGGGGCTTTCTCTTTTCCATTCGGGCAAAGAGTTGGGGAAAAACAAGAAAAGTGATTTGGCAGTCTAGTTTTAACGTCTCTTCCGTTGCTGAACACAGCGGAAGAGACTGCAGTCTTATTCCACTCTTTTTCCGGTTTCCGAATCTATAAGATGCAGGTCGCCGTTTGTTATGCCGATGCCCACTTCAAGGCAGCTGTAAACGAACTCTTCAAAGCTCATTCCGTTTACTTCGCAAGCCTGATTGATTTCGTCCATAAACTCTTTCTCCATGGCAAAAGCCATGCTCACCATATTCTCTTCATCAATTTCGTGGTCATGGTCGTGGCTGCCGCAGCCGCCGCTTCCGCATCCGCATTTGTCGCTCATGTTTTCTCCTTATATGAATCCGGTGAAATTATCTATCGTTCCGGTTAATGAGTCAATATCGAACTCTTTTGCATCTTTTGCAAGTTTTTCTGCCCAGTTTTTCAATTCTTTTATATTTTCCCTTTCGGCAAGGGAAAGAGCAAGTGCGGCGAAGTTTTCCATGTCGCTTATTACGAACCTGCGTGAGATCATCTGCCATCTATCATAGAGTTCGCTGCGGATAATTTTGCGCTGCTCTTCCGTTATATTCGCTGAAGGCTGGGGCGCTTCCTCTTCGGCCCGGTTCTCCTCACTGTGTTTAAGAAAGACCTTGAGTGCGTCGGTAAGTTCTGATGAAATTATGGGTTTTTTCACATATGCCGAGCAGCCGGAAGCGAATGCCTCCTCCACTCTGTCACTGAGTACATCCGCGGAAACGGCTATGAGCGGTATATGCGCTGTGGTCTGGTCGCTTTTAAAAAGCTTAGCCGCGGCGTAGCCGTCCGTTCCGGGCATTTTCATATCCAGAAGAACTGCATCCGGCAGATGCGCAGCCGCTTTTACGTATGCATCCCGCCCGTTTTCCGCCTCGATAAATGTAAAAGGATGATCTTTCAGCATCAGGCGGATCAGGAAACGGTTCTGCGGGCTGTCGTCCGCCACCAGTATAAGAGCCGGTTCAAAAGTCACTGTTCCCTTGGCTGCGGTTTTTTGCAGAGGCGCATCACATATTCTCACATCTCTGAACTTCACTGTGAAGAGCGAGCCACTGCCTTTCGTACTGGATACGGCAATCGTGCCGTTCATTGCTTCCGTGAGTTTTTTCGTTATGGCAAGCCCCAGCCCTGTGCCGCCGTATCTGGCGTGATCCTGCCCCTGCTGCTGTGCAAAGTTTTCGAATATGGTTTCAAGCTGACTTTCGTCAATACCCATGCCGCTGTCCTCCACCGTTATGATGACGGAACAGAGCCTGTCTCCTGTTTTTTCCTCACGGCACGAGAGCCTGATAAAGCCGGATTCTGTGAACTTCACGGCATTTCCCACCAGATTAAAGAGTATCTGCCGCAGTCTGATTCCGTCAAAAAGGATCTGCCCGCTGCATCCGCCAGTATTGAGAATGAGCTTAAGCCCCTTCTGCCCTGCTGTCTCGGAGAAGATTTTGACCGTTTCGTCAACAACGGAGCCTATGTTAAGCGGTGTGGGGTTGATGTCTATTTTGCCCGACTCTATTTTGGAAAGATCAAGCAGGTCGTTGATAAGTTTCATAAGGGTTTCGCCGCTGTCTCTGATGGAACTGAGGAGGCTGGCGTGTTCAGGCTCCCTTATGTCCCTGCCGAGTATTTCCGCAAAACCGAGGATGATATTCATGGGTGTGCGTATTTCATGGCTGATGTTGGCCAGAAACTCGCTTTTTGCTCTGTTGGCTGCATCCGCCGCTTCCTTGGCGGCTTTCAGTTCCTCTGTTCTGCTGACTTTCAGCAGGTTGTCGTGGTAGCGGGCAAAGAGGATATTAAGTGATTCTGTTAGTACGCCGAGCTCATCCTTGGCATGCCTTTCAGAAATATTAATGCTGTATATGGACTGGTTTGAGGGGTCTGCTCCGGCGAGCTTTTCGGCTATCTTCTGAATCTGCCGCACAAGGGTGAGGTGAAACGAAACAGCATAAAGCAGCGACAGAACAGCGGTGACAATGAATGTGCTTATGATTACCGTTCCGGCATGGGCGGCAAAGTCCTCTGAAATGCTTCGTATGTTGGGGTATATTTCGGCGTAGCCTGCATAGTGCCAGTTTTTGCCGTAGATCAGAGGGAAGCGGAAGGAGGTCTGCCCTGTGTACATATCTTCAAGGAACCTGATGGGGTATCCGGCTTCCGTGCTCCGTGCCTCGCTTATGGCTAGTATTTCATTTTTATCATTTACAAGGCTGACTTTTTTTACTATCCCCACTTCCACAAGGCCGTCTGTTATGCCCTGAGCGAGGCTTCTGTTTCCGGTGACAAGGGCATGCCCCGCCGTATGGGACATCATGGCGGTTATTTTTTCCAGACGCTCCTTCACACCTGCCTGTTCTTTCCTGAAATCGAACCAGAGCAGAACTATACTGAGCAGAAGCCCAAGGGTGAAGGCAATAAAAAAAGTCATCTTAGCCTGCTTATAAGGCAGACTTTGGGCAAATTTAACTTTCATAGCACATGATCAGGCAGAATCAGCAAATTATCAATATAAAAGTGTATGTTAAAGTGTATTTTCAGAGCCTTATCACTGTGCGTCCGGCGGCCTTTCCGTCCAGCATGGCTTTTATTTTTTCATCAAGCCCGCTGAGGTCTGTTTCCGCAGTGAACTCGGCGAGTGCGGCAGGTTTCCATTCCCCCGCAAGCCTGTTCCATGCCTTGATCCGCTTATCCTTCGGGCATTCCACGGAATCAACCCCTATGAGGCTTATCCCGCGGAGGATGAACGGGAAAACATTGATGTTAAGCTCCGGAGAGAGTGCGAGACCGCAGCAGGAAACAGCGCCGCCGTATTTAACTGATTTCAGCATGGCGGACAGGGCGCTTCCGCCGAGAACATCTATACCACCGTCCCACACGGGCTTCATAAGCGGCTTTTCCGAACCTGCGGTGAAGTCAGTAACGGAGATGACGTTTTCTGCTCCGAGGCTTCTGAGGAAAGGCTCAAGCTCCGGCTTACCGGTGACAGCCCATGGGGAAAAGCCTTCGGCAGCCAGAATTGAGAGAGCTACGCTCCCCACGCCGCCTGTTGCCCCTGTCACCGCTATGCTTCCGCCCCTGAGTCCCGAATGCAGCAGTCCGTCCACGCAGAGCGCAGCGGTGAGCCCCGCCGTGCCTAGGGACGTGCTCTCCTTCATTGTAAGCCCGTCAGGCAAGGGGAGAACCCACGCGGACGGAACACGTATATACTCTCCGAAGCCGCCTGAGGTGTTCATGCCGAGGTCATAGCCGGTGACAATTACCCTGTCGCCCTCTTTGAAGCTGCCGTCAGTGCATTTAGCCACCTCCCCGGCAGCGTCAATGCCGGGGGTGTGAGGATATTTTTTCGTAACGCCTTTATTGCCGGAGGCTGAGAGCGCATCCTTATAGTTCAGGGATGAATAGCGTACACGGATCAGTACCTCACCCGCGGGCAGATCATCCGTGCTGCGTTCGGTGATATTTCCTGAGTATGTGCCGTCTGTGTTTTCAGATACTACGTAAGCCCTGAATCCGATGCCCATATCCGCCTCCGTCAGTAAGCCATTTTGAGAATGGCAAGTATATCCTTTGATTTAAGCTTTCTGAACTCGCCTATTTCACCGAATCGCACAGCGCCTTCGGCCATTTTCTGAAGCGAATCCTCCTCCACTCCTGTTTCGGAGAGCCTTGCCGGGAGCCCTATGGAGCTGTAGAAGGCTCTCAGGCGGTCAATCCCCTCAAGGGCGGCGGCTTTTTTATCATCTCTTTCCGCAACGCCGAAAACATTTACCGCGAGACTGTAGAATTTATCGGCATTGCTGTCATCCATCACATATTTCATCCAGTTGGGAAAAAGGATCGCAAGCCCTGCCCCGTGGGAGATGTCAAATAATGCACTCACCTCATGCTCTATGGAGTGGTTCGCCCAGTCCCCTTCCCTGCCGAGGGAGAGGAGGGTGTTTAAGGCAAGGTTCCCCGCCCAGAGAATTTCCGCCCGCGCTGTGTAGTCGTGCGGGTTTTCCATAACTACCGGCGCGTATTTCAGGCATGTTTTCAGCAGTGCTTCTGAAAGCCTGTCCTGTGTGAAGGTGTCCGGCGTGGGGGAGAAATACTGCTCGAATATATGGCTCATTATGTCCGCAATGCCCGCCGCAGTGTGGAAGGGGGGCACGGTGTACGTGTATTCGGGATCAAGTATGGAAAACTTAGGCCAGAGTATGGGTGAGTACACCGCCAGCTTCTGACCTGTTTCGATGTTTGAGATTACTGCGTTTCCGTTTGATTCCGAGCCGGTGGCAGCGAGGGTGAGCACTGTGCCTATGGGCAGTGCTTTGTTTATGGCGGCTTTGCGCAGGCAGAAGTCCCACGGGTCGCCTTCATAGTTCACTGAACCCGCTATGAGCTTGGCGCAGTCTATAACGCTGCCGCCGCCGACAGCGAGGATGAAGTCTATGTTCTCCTCCCTGCATATGCGCACACCTTCGCGCACGCTTGTTATGCGGGGGTTAGGCGCGATTCCGCCCAGTTCTGTGTAAAAAAGCCCTCTGTCCGTGAGTTTGTCCGTGATGGTACGGAAAAGTCCGTCCTGTTTTATTCTTTTACTGCCGTAGCAGATGAGCACACGTGTTGCGCCGTATTTTTCTATCTGTCTGCCCAGAACCTTTATCTGGTTTCTGCCGAAGAAGATTTTAGTGGGGATGTTCAGTGTGAAGTTGTCCATTTATTGTCCTCCGTATTAATATAAGGATAGCATTTATACGGATTGGTTCAAGCCCCGTGTTCCCTATATTGCCTTTACTGTGTGCCTTTATTCTGGTATTAATCCGTTAAAGAGGGCGCTATGAAGAAAAACATAGGGAAAACAGCAATAAAGGTAATTATGGTTCTGCTCATACTCGGTCTGGTGGGCAGGGCTGTTTATGTTCTCAGCGGTGCACAGAGCGGTCATCTGCCGGAAAACACCGTGGCGGAGCTTTCGATAACCGGGATAATTTACGATGCTGATTCGGTTATAGAATCCCTTGAGGAACTTTCCAAAAACGAGAAGGTCAAGGGGATTATCATCAGGGTGAACAGCCCCGGCGGTGTCATAACGCCGACCAAGGAAATTTTCGACTATATCCAGACAATCAACAAGCCTGTTTATGCCTCCATGGAGAGTGTGGCGGCCTCCGGCGGATATTACGTTTCCGCTGCCTGCGACCGGATATTTGCCATGCCCACCACAATTACGGGGAGCATAGGGGTTATAATGCAGCTTTCCAACTACGAAAAGCTCATGAACACCATAGGCATAAAAAACTTTTCGCTGAAAAGCGGGGAATTCAAGGATATAGGCTCACCTGACAGGGAAATGACCGAGGCGGAGAAGCAGATCCTCATGACCACCGTGATGGATATGTATGAGCAGTTTATAGAGGATATACAAAAGCGCAGGAATATGGATGAGGCTGTGCTCCGCGCACAGGCGGACGGCAGAGTCTTCACCGGAAAACGCGCCTTTGACATGGGCTTTGTGGATAACCTCGGCAGCAGAAGGGACGCTTTCGAGGAGATGAAAAACGAGCTCAAACTTGAAAATGTGGAACTGAGAAACTTTGATAAAAAGATCTCCGTGTGGGATAAATTCTTCGGCAGAGTCGAAGGGCTGAATCTTGCGGGCGGAGCTCACTTCATGTATCTGTACAAAGGGTATTGAAAAATGCGTGTTTCGCTTCTGATCGCGCTTGCACTGGCTTTTCTGCTCTCTTCATGCACCAAAAGAAACATCTATGAAGGGATTCAGGCAAACGAGCGCAGGCAGTGCGAAGAACTCAGGGGAACAGACAGGGAAGACTGTCTGAAAAGGGCTGAACAGTCATACGACGAATACATGCGCGATATGGGGAAATAACCGCGGCTTAAAGGCTGCTCAGCTGCGGCGCGGTCTTCTTTTTCTCATCTTCGCATATGTGCTTTCTTGCGTGTGCAAAGGCTCCGCCCAGTGTAGGGAAAATATGCTGAGGCGGGAGATACCCGTTTATTTCAAGATCCGTAAGCCTTTCTTTCAGCGCGTCATTTGCCACTATCATGGCTATTATGCCGCTCTCTTTAATATTCACCAGCATTTCCGTGAGGGCGAAAAAACCCGAATAATCTATGAACGGAACCTTTGAACAGTTGAATATAATCACCTCATTGTCCAGTATGCTCCCCACCTTTCCCACAACCTGAGTTGCGGAACCGAAGAAGAACGGGCCGTTCACATCCACAACCCTTATCTGATGCCTGTTGCCCGCCGGTGAACCGCAGGGGGCGGAGTCTGCCGTTTCCAGATCCACGTCATCAACCTGAGTCTGTGTCTGTGTGGATATTCGGTAGGTGAGAAGAACGGAGGCCGCCACAAGCCCCACACCCACAGCCACAATGAGATCCACAAAGACCGTAAGCACAAGGACAATGGACATCACCGCTATGTCATGCCGCGGAGCCTTGCGGATTATTTTCAGGAAACGGTAGTCCACAATATCAAACCCGACCTTGATCAGTATCCCCGCCAGAACAGAGAGAGGCACTCTCTCAGCCTGTTCACCGAAGCCGAGAACGAACCCCAGAAGGAGAAGTGCATGTACGATCCCGGAGAGTCTTGTTGTTCCGCCGGATTTGACATTTATTACCGTGCGCATAGTTGCTCCCGCGCCGGGGATTCCGCCCGCCAGAGAGGAGAGCATGTTTCCCAGCCCCTGACCGAAAAGTTCCTTGTTGGGGTTATGTTTGGTACGGGTGAGCGAATCCGAAACAAGGGAGGTGAGCAGGCTGTCAATGGAACCGAGTACGGCGAGGCTCATCGCCGTGGTAACTATAAAAGTAAGCTGCGATATGGAAAACACCGGCAGATGAAACGAGGGCAGCCCGGATGGAATGTGGCCTATCACCGCAGTGTTAAATCCCATGAAACCGGCAAAAGCGGTTACCCCTATGAGCGCTATGAGCGGGGAGGGGAGAACGCGGGTCACCTTTTTAGGTGTGAGAAAAACAATGGCGAGGGTTATGAGCCCCAGCGCAAGGTCGTTTGGGCTGAAATCCGTGAAAATCCTGCCCGCCTCTGAAATCGCCATGATCGGGGAGCGCACGCTTCCGGCTCCGGTGAGCGGATGGATCTGGAGCAGGATTATAATTATGCCGATCCCAGTCATAAAGCCGGATATTACAGGATAGGGGATGTAGCGGATCAGTCCGCCTATGCGGCAGAAACCGAGAAGTACCTGAAACAGTCCGCCGAGGAAGATTATAGTGATGACAAAGGTCATATCCCCGTGGTAGAGAGCAACGGCGGATGCGGTAACCACCGTCATGGGGCCTGTGGGACCTGAAATCTGCACAGGTGTTCCCCCGAAGACTGCTGCTGTCAGCCCCAGAATTATTGCGCCGTAAAGCCCGGCCTGCGCACCTGCACCGCTGGCCACTCCGAAAGCCAGCGCAAGGGGGAGGGCAATAACCCCTGCGGTTATCCCACCGTATAAATCTCCTGCCAGCCGCTTTGTGTAGTCTCGCTTTCTCATAGGTTTGCCCCGCCTGTATGGGAAAGTTGTCAGTAAGCGCATGGGGTGGTTATGAACCATAACTTATAACCTGATTTTCCCTGTTTACTCAGCTTGTGTCAACCGCTTTTCAGGAAAAAGTTAAAAAAATATTGCTGCTGTATAAGCAGAAAATGAAATTTATTTAATAACAGTTAAAATGCCTGAGCTGTTCCCCTGTACTGCGCAAGCCTTTACTATTGAACATATCCTGTTTATTGACATATACTCCCATATTGTGACGGATTACGGAGGGGAGATGTTTTGCCGTATTTTTTCCGCCCATGTGGCAGGGATTGAGGGGGTTCTCATTGAGGTTGAGGTGGACACGGCTAATGTAGGCCTCCCGTCGTTCAGCATGGTGGGGCTTGCTGAGACCTCCGTGCGGGAAAGCAGGGACAGGGTGCGCTCCGCCCTGAAAAACATGGGTTTCTCCATATTCAACAAGCCGATCACAATCAACTTCGCCCCTGCGGACTTCCGCAAGGAGGGGACGGGTTTTGACCTGCCTGTTGCTGTGGGTCTTCTCAAATCCGCCGGGCACATAGACGCAGATACGGATAAAACCCTTTTCATAGGGGAACTTTCGCTGGACGGAAAGCTCCGCCCCGTGAGCGGGGTTTTGTCTGTAACCTATGCCGCCCGTGAGAAAGGGTTCGAGACTGTCATTCTGCCGAAGGAGAACATGGCTGAGGCCTCTCTCGTCAGCGGGATTAAGATAGGCGGTGCGGAAAACCTCTCGGAAGTGCTTGCGTGGCTTGGGGGAAACGGCGGGGTTACATTCGCCGGGAACAAGGATGCCTGTGAGCTTCCCGCCCGTGAGCTCATGCATGATTTCAGGGATGTAAAGGGGCAGTTCACAGCCCGCCGTGCAGCGGAGGTTGCCGCCGCCGGAATGCACAATATTCTCATGATCGGCCCGCCCGGAAGCGGCAAGACAATGATTGCCCGCAGGCTGCCGGGGATTCTGCCTCCGCTGGATATGGAGGAGGCTATAGAAACTCTCAAGATCCATTCTGTTGCGGGGCTTGTGAGGAATGTTTCCGATATAAGCTTTGAGCGCCCCTTTGTTTCGCCTCATCACACAAGCAGCTCTGTCTCAATAGTCGGGGGAACCTCCCGCGCCAAGCCCGGTCAGGTGAGCATAGCCCATAACGGAATACTCTTCATGGACGAGTTTCTGGAGTTTAACCGCAGTGTTCTTGAAACCCTCCGTCAGCCTATGGAGGACAAGGAGGTAACAGTGGCCAGAGCGGACAGAACAGTGAAATACCCTGCCTCGTTCATGCTTGTGGCAGCCTGCAACCCCTGCCCCTGCGGCTATTACGGCGATTCCAGACGGGAATGCACCTGCGCCCCCTCTCAGGTGCAGAAGTACCGCGCGCGCCTTTCAGGGCCTCTGCTGGACAGAATAGACATACATATGGAAGTGAAGGCGGTGGATTTGAAGGAACTGGCAGGGCTTGATGACGGAGAATCCTCCGAAAGCATGAGAGACAGAGTGATGAACGCCCACCGGATGCAGAAGGAACGTTTCAGGGGCGAGAAAATTCTCCTCAACTCCCAGATGGGTGAAAGGCAGATAAAGAAATACTGCAGGCTTGATGATAAAAGCATGAAACTTCTGGAAAATGCCTGCGACCGTTTCGGTTATTCCGCCAGGGCATATTCCAAAATCCTTAAAGTTGCCCGCACACTCGCTGATATGGATAACAGTTCTGATATTCAGTCTAAGCATGTGCTGGAGGCGCTCCACTACAGGCTTCTGGACAGGGAAAACTGAATAATAGCTAAATAGCGTATAAAAAGACTTTTTTCACCAAAACCGTCCTCTTTCACACTGATTATTAACTAGTAAATTATTTTTCATAATAAGCTATATGTCTGTGTAAATTTTAGGTCAGCCGTGATAATATGAATCATAATTAAGTACTAGGGTCTAACTTGGAATCTGATAATGTTTTTATAAGTAAAAACGCTCTTTGTGATCTGCTTGGCCATTCTTTTGAGAATGCTTCTGCTCCGCTTATCTGGCAGTCGGAAAACGGGGATATTCTGAGGGTCAATGCTGCTGCCTGCGCTTATTTCGGCTACAGCGCAGATGAAATGACAGGTATGAATGCAGTTAAGCTGTGCCCTGATCTGGATGCGGAAGCTCTTAAGACAGAGTGGAGGGAAATACTCCGCAGCGGCAGTATCTCTCTGTGCGCCCGCCATATATGTGCAGACGGGGGGATTAAGCACGCCGAGATTGTAAAAACACTTATCAGCACCGGTGAACACAAAATATCTCTGGTAACCGTTGAAAATGTCAGCCCCCTGAAACAGAAGACGGATGAGGTTCAGTTCCTCTACGGGATAATGGATATGTCCAGCGATGCGATCTTTGTGATACGCGCTGCGGACGGAAGAGTGATGTATGCCAATGACAAGGCCTGTGTAAGCCTCGGCTACACCGCGGAGGAGCTTAAGGATATGCATCTGGATGCCTTCCGTGTGCATCCCGCGGAGTGGGGTTCTTTTACGGCTTATCTTAACAGGCTTTCTGCAGCTAATGTAAATATGCTCTACTGTGTCCACAGGCGGAAGGACGGCTCATGTTATCCGGTGGAGACAAGCCTGAAAACCTTTGTCCGGGATAATGAGAAATACAACATAGCCGTGGTGAGAGACATAAGCGAAAGGCTGCGTTTTTTCACTGAGCTTGAGGATAAAAACACAGCACTTGAAAAGCTGAACGATATGCTCTCCGCCGAGGTGGAGGAGAGGACAAAGAAGCTTCTTTTTACCGAGGAGAAATACGAAACCTATGTGAAGAATGCTCCTGATCCGATCTTTTTCACTGACGAAAGCGGCAGACACAGGGATGTCAACGGGGCTCTGTGCCTCATAACCGGATATACGAAGGATGAGCTTCTGGCTATGGACTTTTTCGGCCTTGTGGCGGAGGAGAGCTTATCTGACGCTAAGAGCGCCTTCTCAGATATGCTGAAAACAGGCAGAGCCTCTGTTTCTCTCAAACTGGCAAAGAAAAACGGCGAGAAGTTTTATATATACCTCAATACCGCGGAGGTCGAGGGCGGGGTGTACATGGGCATCTGCAAGGATGTAACCCGCAGCGTTCTCCTTGAGGAGGCGCTCAAAAAGCTCAATGAGGAGCTTGCGGAGCGTGTGCGTGAGGAGGTTGCGCTCAGGCAGAAGCAGGAAGGCTTCCTGTTTGAGCAGAAAAAGCTTGAGGATATGGGGCTGCTCATAAACGCCATAGCCCACCAGTGGCGCCAGCCGATAAACGCCCTGATTCTGTATATTCAGGATATAATGGACACTTACGACTCCGGCGAGCTTTCAAGGGAGTATATACACACATTCGAAACCGTGTGTAAGGATCTTATTATCCATATGTCCAAAACCATAGACGATTTCCGCACCTTTTTCGCCCCTGACAAGACAAAGACGCACTTTGATGTCGCGTCTGAGATTGTGAAGCTGATGAAGCTGCTGCGCGTTCAGATGCACGACAGAAGCATAAACTACCGCATTTACTGTATCTGCTCCGGAGAGATGCATGACTGTACCGAAGCGCCCGTCTGGGGGGACTGCCCGGAGGGAAGGACAACTGTTTACGGCTATCTGGATGAGTTTAAGCAGGCTCTGATGAATATTGTTTATAACGCCGTGGATGCCATTGAGGAAAAAATGAGCGGTGATGATATTAAGAAGGGCTTCATCAGGATAGAGATAGAAAATATGCTCCGTCAGGTTGTACTGCGCATAAAGGACAACGGAACCGGAATCAGCCCTGACAGACTGCCCAAGGTTTTTGATCCTTACTACACAACCAAGGAAGAGGGCAAAGGCACGGGAATAGGGCTCTACATGGCTAAGATGGTCATAGAAAAGCATAACGGCGGCAGAATAAACGCCGGCAACTCAGAGGAAGGCGCTGTCTTTGAAATAGTTATTCCGAAGTTTACTGACTGAGAAATTACTTCCCCAGCTCATCAAGGCATTTAAAAAATTCATCCCTGTCAATGGGTTTGAAGAGCTTTTTAACCCCCTGAATAACCTCCGCCTCTTCGCGGTAGGCTGTGGTTATGACAATTTTGGTATCAGGGCTTTCCTCTTTTATTTTTTCCACGAGTTCAAAGCCGCTCATTTCGGGCATAGCCAGATCAGTTATAACTATATCCGGTTTATGCTCACGGAAAACGGCAAGGGCTTCCTTACCGTTTTTAACGGTATAAACCTTCTTAAACTCTCTGGCCAGTATCATGGACATTATTTTACTGACCATGAAATCGTCTTCTGCGTAAAGAATAGTCTTATTCTTCATCACAGGCTCCCCCTTTGGGCAGTATTATTGTAAAGCAGGCTCCGTTTTCCGTGTTGGAGGCGGTTATTTTACCTCCCATGTGCTGTTCAATGAGCAGCTTTGTCATATAGAGCCCTATGCCGGTTCCTTTGCCTTCCTCTTTTGTGGTGAAGTAGGGTTCAAATATTTTCAGAAGATACTTATCCGGAATGCCCGTGCCGTTATCTGAAACTGTTATACATACAGAATCCTCCGGGCAGCATATGTCAATATTTATTTCTCCTCTTTTGTCGGAAAGCAGCACGGCGGATTCTATGGCATCTGCGGCGTTATATATTATGTTTATCACAGCCTGCCGGAATTCGCCTGCGTAGCCGTAAACGAAAGCTCCGCCGCCTGCAGAGTATTTTCCGCTGTTAATGTTTATATCAATGTGTTTTGCCGCAAACTGAACTTCAATAAGCCTGCAAAGTTCGCTGATCTCCTTCACGGCATCATAAAGAATCTTCTTTTTATCCGGTGCGAAAAAAAGCCTGAAATCATCAATTGTGGATGAAATGTGCCTGATGATCCCCATGCTGGTTTCGGAAAAGGCTTTCATGTACTCATCATCGGCGAGACCTCTTTTCCAGAACTCATAGGCATCCTGCACATACAGTCCCAGAGCGTTTATCGGCTGTCGCCACTGGTGGGCGATGGCGTTTATCATCTGCCCCATATCTGCCAGTTTTTTCTGTTCCTGAATTATCTGTTCGTGCCGTCTTCTGGCTTCCACTTCTGTTCTGACCTGCTTTTTGAGGCTTGCGTTCATTTTTATCAGCTCATTTTCAAGCTGTACCGTGGCTGTGGCATCCTGGCAGAAGCCTATGTACCTGTCTTCTGCAAGCTTGAGTACGGATATGCGCATGAAAAAGGTTTCTTTATTTTTCCGCATAAACTCCAATGTGTCAGAAACAATTCCCTGCTCAAACAGAATCTCTTCCGCTTTGCGCGCATTCTCCATGGCATCCGCAGGCCACAGATCCGCAACGGTCATGGAGAGAAGCTCCTTCTCCCTGTAGCCGGTTACGCGGCAGGCCTCTTTGTTCACCTCAATTATCCGCCCGTTGTTATCTGAGATAAATATGCTCAGAGGAGCGTTATTTACATATGTGCGGTATTTATTTTCGCTGTATTCCAGCGCCCTCTGCCTTTGCATAAGTTCCTTATGGAAAAACTTGGCATCCAGCCAGCCTTTAAGCGCCGGAGCAAGCAGCATGACCGCTTTATTGAGTATTTTAACATCAAGTTCGTTGAATCCGTCCTCTTTTTCTGCAAGAACAATTTCGCCGAGAAGAAGATTTTTGTGAACAACAGGGGCGGCAATACAGTTGCTGAAGCCAATGTGACCTTCGGGTATGGAGACATTTTCATTCTCAACAACAATTCTTCTTTTACTGAGAGCCTCGCCCCAGATGCCGCTCCATGTCTCTCTGGGGAAGGAGGCGGAGGTTTTTCCTGTTTCAGGGAAAACGAGTGAGGGGCATACCAGTGTGCCGTCTATGTCTATGTAGCCTGCAAAACCGTGAAGGCATTTGATCTCTTTTCTGATAACTTCGAGAATGCCGCTGAATATGCCGCTTTCATCATTCATAAGGAATGAGTTCATAAGTCCAGCGTGCAGACGGTTATCAATTTCGGAGAGGGTTTTCTCCGTTATATCGTGAAAGATGTTAAATACGTACGGCTTACCATCAGCAATAAATACTGAGGAGTGGAACTCAAGGTGGTGCAGTCTGCCGGAGGAATCCCTGTGGCATGTCGTTACCGTGTCAACTCTGTTTTTCAGCACCTGCTCAACAAGCCTGAGTGTGCGCTCCGGTTTGGAGGTTGTTAAGTCCAGGATCCGTCTGGAGGTCAGCTCCTCAAAACTGTAGCCGTAAAGTCTGCATGCAGCTTCATTTGCATCGGTTATCCTTGTGGTTTCGGGATCAAAAGTAAGCATGCATGCGTTGGCGTGCCTGAATATTTGTCCGTAATCCGGTGCAGAGCCTCCGGACGGAGTTCTGCCTGAATTCAAAAATGTCATTCTCAATCCTTGGGTTGTGTATATGCTAAAGCATATATTTCCTGCTGTTAAAAGCAATAGAAATCAGGATTGAATATAAAGTTTAGAAGCCGGTTTCAGGCAAATTTATACCACACATTCATTGTTTCCGTTCCGCCGCAGATATTTGTGTTGTTAACCAGTCTGCCGCCGAAACTGTAGCCTCTTTTGGCAAAGGTGATGTTCATGCCGAAGGAAAGTGAGCGGGCGATGGTGTAAAAAGTGCTTATGCCGAGTTTCGGCACTTCCTGCTCCATTTTGGCCAGCAGCGCCCCGGCAAGGCCTTTGTTTCTCGCCTCCGGGAGGGTGGCAAAATCTGTCATCTCAGCGGCGCTGATGTACGGGTTCAGCTCGGCGCTGGCGAGGGCTGTTATCCTGCCGTTCTCCCTTATGCCGAAATATGCCGCGGATTCCTTCATTGTCTGCCTTATGTATTCAGGGTCATGTATGGGAAAGGGATATGATTCAAAAACCTGCCTGTAAACCCCGGCCATTTCTTCCGCATCAGCAGGTGTCATCCGTTCGCAGAGTTCCGTCATGGGGGGTTCGGCATCTTCCTGTTTGCTGCTGAGGGCTCTGAGCAGTATTTCGGACTGAAGCTTCTTTTCCCGCTCCTCCCTGCGTGCGGGGTCGGTGAATTTGGAGAGGAACACCGCCTTCTCATACGGAGCGTTTTTGAGGGGGAGCTCCGCCTCAGTTATGAAGCCTCTTTTTATAAATATCTCAGCTTTTTCCGCCGGAACTTTTGCTATTATTTTTGAATACCTGTTTTTTCCCGCAAGCTCCTCTGCCTTTGCCGCGGTCTCATCCCCGCAAGTGTCGGGGAAGGAGAGTATGTAGAGCCTGTCACTGAATTTTCCGTGGTGTACAGCCGCTCCGTCCAGATCTGTTATTTTATCCGTCATCGTTTCTTCTCCTCAGCCTTTCCGTGTCTTCGGGTATGAGGGTGATCTTGTCATCATAGTCCGCCATGAGCCTCTCTATGCCTATTGCCGCGGGATTTTCCTCCCCTGTGACATTAAGGACGAGGCTGCATGTATCGCAGTTTCTGTCGCAGAAGACAGGCTCGTATGAGTCAGGCTCCTTGTAGGAGCATATGACCCCTTCGTAGTTGCGGAGTATAACCTTATTTGTTGACCACGACACCAGATAGTTCGGGCTTACTGGTATTTTGCCTCCGCCGCCGGGTGCGTCTATTACATAAACAGGGACCGAGAAGCCGCTTGTGTGACCTCTCAGGGACTCTATGATCTCTATCCCCTTGCTCACAGGTGTGCGGAAATGAGACAGACCTTCGGAAAGGTCGCACTGGTAAAGATAATAAGGGCGCACGCGATGGCTTACAAGCTTCTGAACCAGCTTTTTCATTATATAAGGGCAGTCGTTCACCCCGGCGAGGAGAACAGACTGGTTGCCGAGAGGCACTCCCGCCGAGGAAAGCCTGCGCAGGGCGGCGGCTGAGGAATCCGTTATTTCTCTGGGGTGGTTGAAATGTGTATTCAGCCAGAGGTTAGGGTAGCTGCCCAGAAGAGCGGCAAGCTCTTCGGTAACCCTGTAAGGAAGGACAACGGGCATCCTTGTTCCTATGCGGATCACCTCCACATGCTCAATGGCGCTGAGTTCGTCCAGAATCCATTCAATGGCGGAATCTGTCAGCATGAGGGGGTCACCGCCGGATATAAGCACGTCTCTCACTTCGGGGGTCTTTCTGATGTATGCAAGCCCTTTCTCAAGGGTGTCCCTGCCGGGGATGAAGTCCCTGTCCCCGACCTTGCGCTTTCTGGTGCAGTGGCGGCAGTACATAGCGCACATATTGCTTACATGAAAAAGAACCCTGTCTGGGTAGCGGTGGGTTATGCATTCCGCAGGGCTGTCCTCATCTTCAGACAGGGGGTCGCTCATCTCCCAGCTTTCCGTAACTAGCTCATTAACTGAGGGGAAAGCCTGCCTGAATACCGGATCATCGCGCCAGTTTTCACGGTCTATGAGCGAGGCGTAGTATGGTGTTACTGCTATGGGAAATTTCTCAGCCGTCATTTCAAGGCGCTTTCGTTCCTCCGGCGTGAAGCTTATTCCCAGCACATCCTCAAAGGTTTTTATGTCCTTAATCGTTTTGCGGAGCTGCCAGTGCCAGTTTTTCCAGTCCTGCATGCCGGAATCAGGCTGAATGGATTCGGCTATGGATTTTTGGTTAGGTGTATATATACTCACCGTTGCCTCCTTTATTTTTATTAATTATAACTCATATGATTATGTTTTCAACATGAAATATAGATATATGCATGAATAAAACAGGTATAAATAGCTATATAAGGCTGATCAGGCGGCTTTTAAGATTATTTTGATGTTAAAAGTTCCTTAAATGTGCCGTTCTTGGTTGACAAACAGAAAGCCCTCTGATATTTCCGTTTAATTTATGAAACTGAAGATCGTGATGTCCTCGCGGATACGTGACAAGGCTGTCGAAGAACTTACTGCGGAATATGTGAAAAGAATGGGCGCATATGCCGAGTGTTCCGTGGTTGAGGCTTTTTCGGCCAACAAGGCAAAGCAGCTTCCTCTCCTGCTTAAGGCGGGCGAAGGCGCTCTGGTGGGTATGGACCCGAAAGGGAAAAGGTTCACCAGCGAAAAATTTGCCGGCTGGCTCGAAAAAAAGCTTGAAGAAAACGGCGCGGTTACTTTTTTTATCGGCGAGGCAGACGGACTGCACGAAGAGCTTAAGGCCCATTTAGACGATACCGTCTCTCTCTCGGACATGACAATGGCGCACAGAATAAGCCTTGTTGTTCTCGCAGAGCAGCTTTACAGGGCATTAACAATAATTAAGGGTCATCCCTACCATAAATAGGAGGGTAATGTTATGATGGATGCTGAAAGGTTAAGCTACCATAGACAGAAACTTCTCGATATGAAGAAAGAGCTTATCGAGAAGCTGAACGAGAAGTATAACGAAGCAATAAAGCTTGGTACTGAAGGGGTTCAGGATTCCGCTGACGAGGCTTACAACATCTACAACAAAAACCTCATGCTCGGTAAGGTCGAAACCGATGCGCTTAAACTCAGGCTGGTTGAGCAGGCTCTCCAGCGTATAGCGACCGGAACCTACGGAGTGTGCATCGAGTGCGAGGAGGAGATAGAGCAGAAAAGGCTCGAATATGTCCCCTTCGCCAGATACTGCACCGACTGCAAATCCGAACTGGAAAGAAAGGGTCTCATAAAAATGTAGCATTAATCCGGCAGGGCGGTTATCCGCCTTTGCCGGTGTTTTGTTTTATTTTGACTTGCCGGAAAAAGTCTTTTTCTGTTGCCGTTTTTCCCCGCCTCTATTATCTTAACGCGTGCGCGCATATCGCGAGAATATGGTATTGTTAAAAACATCTGATACCTGTTCATAAGTATTTTAAAGGTGTGCTATGGCAGCAAAACTCATTTTACTGATACTCGACGGCTGGGGCTGCCGTGAAGACAACAGAAACAACGCTGTTTCCCTGTCCCATCCTGCCAATTTCCTCAAGCTAATGAAAACATGCCCTCACACCCTTCTGGATGCCAGTGAGGAGCGGGTAGGGCTGCCCGCCGGGCAGATGGGCAACTCCGAAGTCGGACACACCAACATAGGCGCGGGGCGCATAGTCTATCAGGATTTCCTGAAAATAAGCATGGATGTACGTTCCGGTGTCATAAGGCAGAACACCAATATCAATACATTTTTCGATGACACTCTCAAGGGATCAGGCAGGCTTCACTTCTTCGGCCTGCTTTCAGGCGGCGGAGTACACAGTCACATCGACCACCTGAAAGGTCTGGTGAAAATGGCACAGGACAAAGGGATAAAGCATATCTTCATCCACGCCTTCACAGACGGCAGGGACACCCCCCCGAAAAGCGGCATAGATTACGTCAGGGATATTGAAGCATTCCTTGATGAGACAAAGGCAGGGCGGATTGCCACTGTCTGCGGCAGATATTACGCCATGGACAGGGACAAAAGATGGGACAGGGTGGAGAAGGCCTACAACATGCTCCGCCTCGGCGAAGGGAGGAAGGCTTCATCCGCTGTTAGCGCCGTGCTTGATTCATACGCCGAAGATAAAACCGACGAATTTATACAGCCCTCTGTGATTGAGGGTGTTGACGGAAGGGTAAAGGACGGGGATTTTGTCTTCTTCTATAACTTTCGCGCCGACAGAGCCAGAGAGCTCTGCCTCGCCTTCAATGACCGCAGCTTCGGCGGTTTTGCCCGCAAAGACCACCCCCAGGTAAATTTCATGACCCTCACCAGATATGAAAAAGGCTATGCCTTCCCCGTGGCTTACCCGCCGGAAGAGCTTAATGATATATTCGGCGAGGTCATCAGCAAAAAAGGCTTAAAACAGCTCCGCATAGCAGAAACGGAGAAATACGCCCACGTTACCTACTTCTTCAACGGTGGCAGGGAAACTGTATTCGACGGCGAGGTGAGGGAACTCATTGAATCGCCAAAAGATGTGCCGACTTATGACAAAAAACCTGAGATGAGCGTTTATAAGGTTGCGGAAAAATTCAGGGAAGTTTTCCTGAAAGGTGACATAGATGTGGCGGTAATGAACTTCGCAAATCCTGACATGGTCGGCCATACAGGTGTCGAGGAGGCAGCCGTGAAAGCCTGCCGCGCCGTGGATGAATGCCTCGGTGAGGTAGTCCGCATCGCAGATGAAACAGGCGCTGTGCTTGCCGTCACTGCGGATCACGGGAACTGTGAGCAGATGTGGGACTATGAAAACGATCAGCCCCACACGGCACATACCTTGAATCCTGTACCGTTTATAGTTTATAATTATAAATGCGTACTTCAAAGGGAAAAAGGCAAGCTGGCGGACATAGCGCCGACACTGCTTGACATCATGGGAATAAATCAGCCGGAAGCAATGACCGGAAAGTCGCTTCTGGTGAAATAAATTTATAAAGGGGGCGGGACAGGGAAATGTTTTCTGAGATTTTCCGCCCCGTATGCGCAGGCTGCGGTGAGGATTCGCCCGACGGCATATTCTGCGCCGATTGCAGAGACAGTCTGCGCCATCTGAAAATGTTTTGCAGAACATGCGGGCATCCTCTCAATGTTGATGCGCTGACCTGCGGTTTTTGCCCTTCGCGCCGGTACGACAGGCTGTTTACAGACTATCTGTATTCATCCCCGCTGAAGGAAATGCTGAAAAAAATTAAGTTTGCTTACGGGGTAAGAGGGATTTTTCACCTCGGTGAACTTATAAAACAGCCCGGAGACGTGTTTTCGGTGTATGATATAGTTACACCCGTGCCTTCGCACTTCACGCGGAAATTCCGCAGGATAATTCATCCGGCGGATGTTCTGGCAGAGCACATTGCCTCCCTCAGCGGAAAAAGAGCAGAGAGGCTCATTATCCGCAGAAAAAAGACGGGCTATCAGTGGAAACTGAAAAAGAAACAGAGAATAAGGAACGTGAGCGGGGCTTTCGCACTCAGCGGCGAATGCTCAGGTAAAAAGATCCTCATCGTTGACGACATTTACACAACCGGTTCCACTGTCAACGAGTGCGCCAGGGTTCTCAAAATAAACGGAGCCGAGCTTGTGGACGTTTACGCCTTAAGCTGCTCAGGGTATTATTGATGGAGTTTTTTAGATGAAGATGCTGAACATGCTTGCATCCAACCTTGCCGGTCTGGATTTTCCCATGTTTGCGTATCTGCCGCGTACGGGGAAAATGTACCGCTTGGACGGGGGGAAAACATCACCCATGCCCGTTCCTGAAACTATCAGGCCGGGGCTTGAGGATGAGTCTAAGTCTGTTATATATTTCAGGAAAGGGGACGAAATAATTGTCTTTTTCTTTTTCCGCATTCAGGCGGAAGGGAGCGAGATAATACTTGTCATTCAGGACAGCAAGGGCGGTCAGCGCCCTGCCAGAGTGCTCTCTGTTTTTGCTTCCAAGGCTCTTACCGAGCAAACAGCCCCCGCACCTGAACCTGTTTTCAAAAACTATGCGGCGGACGATACTCTGCGCCGTGAGCTTGAGCGGATGATAGGACGGATAACGGAGCTTGAGATAAGCCTGAGCGAAAAGGATGCGAAACTCCTTGAACTCCAGCGCAGGCTGTTTGTGCAGAACGAGCTTCTGGAAAGAATGGAAAGCGCGGACAGCAAGGATGAGAGCCGCCTTGAAGAAATAATGGAACTGAAAGAACAGATTGTGGCCAAAAACGAGGAGATAGCAAACCTTGAGGCGGAGATACAGTCACTTCATATCGAAGCTGAATCACTCAGCAGCAAGCTGGGCAGCTATGATGATGTTCTTTCTGATAATGATGTAAAGATACACGAGCTTGAGGCCGAGCTTGAAACACAGAGCGAGGAGCTGGTCAAGGCGGAAGACCTGCTAGGCATTGTCAAAACCAGCCGAAACAAGATCAGAAAGCTCATGGACGGACTGCCCATGCCGCTTTTCTCTGTGGATAAACACTATATTGTCAAAAACGTCAACCGTGCTGCGGGGGATTTTGCCGGAAACGGACCCCTGAACGAAATTGTAGGTCAGGAGTGCTACAAGGTTTTCTACGGCTTTGACGCGCCCTGTTCATGGTGCCGCCTTTCTGAAGCTTTGGAAGGAAAGGAAACCACAGAACATATAGATGTATATAAAAAAGATAAGCTTCTCAAGATACAGCAGCAGATGTATCCCGTACCCAATAACGAGGGCGAAGTGGACGAAGCGGGCGAACATCTCTTTGACATGACAGAGCAGTACGAGCTGATAAACTCCCTTGAGAACTACAAAGGGCAGATCAAAAAGTACAAAATGTCAAAACTCAGCGATATTAACGAGATAGAAGAACTTAAAAAGGAATATTCCTCACTGAATGACAGCTACGAGGAGCTCCAGACTAAGTTTCAGAAGATGCGTGTGACTCTTGAGAGGCTGCTCTCGGAAGATAAAATGAACGAGCTTCTGCGCACCAGAAACGAAAATGCGGAACTGCGCAATAAGCTTACCCGTGCGGCCAGCGCGCTGCGTAATTATCAGGTTAATCTGGACGACAGCAAAACCAGATACACCGAGCTGAATAAAAAGACGGTTTACCAGCTTGAAAGGCTGATAAACGTGCTCAATAACAAAACAACCCTCAAACAGCCCGATATGGAACAGAGTTTTGCTTTCATCAACAGCGAGCTTGCCCGCCTTAAACGTGATTATGATAAACTTTGTGGTGGAAAAACAGCCAAAACAAGTGTAAATGTTAGTGACGCCTCGGAAGGCGCGCCGGATGCGGACTGACAGCGTTTTTTACAGAACGCTGTCTCGTTTTCTGCCAAGGCTGCGTTCAGTCTCTGCAGGTGTATAAGGACGGCATGCTGACTCCGTTTTCACGGAGTTTTTCAGTCTGATGTAAAATATTAAAATATATTCAGGAGGCACATGATGGGTGTTAAAATCGGTATCAACGGATTCGGAAGAATCGGACGCTGCGCTTTCAGAGCGATTTTTGAGAGAGGACTTGACGTGGACGTGGTCGCAATAAACGACCTTACAAGCCCCGCGACACTTGCTCACCTTCTTAAATATGACTCTGTACACGGAATTTTCGGTTTCGATGTAAAAGCAGAGGCTGATGCCATCATAGTTAACGGCAAAAGAATAGCCATCAGCGCGGAGAGAGACCCCGCTAACCTTCCCTGGGGCAAGCTCGGTGTTGAAGTGGTTATCGAATCCACAGGTATATTCACCAGCAGGGAGAAAGCCGAACTCCACCTCAAAGCAGGCGCGAAAAAGGTTATTATCTCAGCACCCGCAACAGACCCCGATATAACTCTTGTTATCGGCGTTAACGATGACAAATACGACAAAACCAAACACAACATCATCTCCAACGCTTCATGCACAACCAACTGCCTTGCGCCCGTTGCTAAAGTGCTCAATGACAATTTCGGCATAGAGTCAGGCATTATGACTACTATCCACTCATACACTAACGACCAGCAGATCCTCGATCTTCCCCACAAAGACCTCAGAAGGGCAAGGGCGGCTGCTCTCAGCATGATCCCCACCTCCACAGGCGCAGCGAAGGCTGTAGGGCTGGTTCTTCCTGAGCTTAAGGGCAAACTTACGGGAACTTCCGTTCGTGTCCCCACACCCAACGTATCAATAGTTGACCTTACAGTAAGCCTTAAAAAGTCTGTCACTGTTGAGGAAGTCAACGCTGCAATGAAAAAAGCGGCAGACGAGCTCAAAGGCATCCTCTTCTACAGCGAAGAGCCTCTTGTTTCCATCGACTTTAACGGAAACCCCCACTCATCGATCTTCGATGCAGAGCTTACGACACTCATCGACGGCAAACTGCTTAAGGTTTTCAGCTGGTATGACAACGAATGGGGCTACTCAAACAGGGTTGCCGAACTCGTTACCAAAGTTCTTTAATCCTTCGCGGACAGAACGAAATGGCAAAGAGCATAAAGGATCTTGAATTAAAAGGAAGAAGGCTGTTTATGAGGGTGGATTTCAACATCCCCCTCAAAGACGGCGTGGTTCAGGACGATACGCGCATACGTGAGGCTTTGGAATCCATCAGGTACGCCAAGGACGCAGGGGCAAGGGTTGTTCTCGCCTCCCATCTGGGCAGACCGAAGGGCGAGAAAAATCCGGCGTATTCCCTTGAACCTGTTGCGGAATATATCAGCAAGAACTACTTCCATGTGGATTTCATAGACGACTGCATAGGTGAAAAAGTGCAGCAGGCTGTCGGCAGAATGCGTGACGGTGAAGTTCTGCTTCTTGAAAACCTGCGCTTCTACAAGGGCGAGGAGAAAAACATCCCTGAGTTTACGGCTGAGCTTGCAAAGCTTGCGGATGCTTACGTGAATGATGCCTTCGGCACATGCCACAGAAAGCATGCCTCCGTTTACGGGCTTCCCGAACTTGTTCAGGACAAGGCGGCGGGGTTCCTTGTTGAAAGAGAGATTAAATATTTCGAAAAGCTCCTGAAAAATGCGGACAGACCCTTTGCGGCCATCCTCGGCGGAGCTAAGGTTTCGGACAAGATAGGCGTTATCGAATCCCTGATCGAGCTTACCGACAGAATATTCATTGGCGGTGCTATGGCTTACACCTTCCTCAAATTTAAGGGTGTGAAGACGGGCATCTCTCTTGTTGAGTCTGATCAGGACGAAACTGTGGACAAAATCCTCAGAAAAGCGTCTGAGAAGGGAGTGCAGATCTACCTTCCCGTTGATCATGTGGTTGCGCCTGAATTTAACTCATTATCAGGGATAATCACCGAGGGAGCTGATATAGCTGAGGGAATGATGGGGCTTGATATAGGCCCTAAAACCACTCAGCTGTATATCAAGGCGCTTGATGAGTGCAAAACAGTGCTCTGGAACGGCCCTATGGGCGTATTTGAGAAGGAGCAGTTCTCCAAGGGAACCTTCTCTCTGGCGAGAGCTCTGGGCGACAGCGACGCTGTGGTGGTTGTAGGCGGGGGTGACTCTGTTTCCGCTGCCTGCCAGGCCGGGGTTGCGGACAAGCTGGCGCACATATCCACCGGCGGCGGCGCTTCTCTGGAATATATAGAATTCGGCAAACTGCCCGGAATCGAAATTTTAGGATAAAAAAATAAAGTTTCTGCTTCATTTGCGAAGCAGGTCAAAGTTTTTTAAGAGGTTTTGGGGAAGCTTTTTTCAAAAAGTTTCCCCATTTTTTTGGCTTAATTTACGATAGTTCAGAAACGGCACATCCTGTCCGTTTCTTCTCACGCTCGCGCCTTGCAGGCAAGGCTTCGCTCCGCACGGCGCACTCCCATCCATAGGAGTGTTTACTTTCCGCCGCTGACCTTATCTAAGGCCATGTCGTTGATTTTCTTTTCGTCCCCTTTTTTGATGGAGGTGAACTGGATTCCGCAGAGCTTGTGAGTGCGCCATGCAACACGTCCTTTTATTATGTCGCTGGCGAATAGATCGGCGGTAAGGGGCATATTGGGGCATTTGAGGCAGGCAATCTTCTTCATGGAGTGCTTGTTGCCTATTTCAACCTCTTCCCCTTCGAGCAGGTTATTATTATGGAAAATGCAGAGTCCGCCCGCGCTGTAGTCATGCACACGGGCAATAAAGCATGTGGAGGGTTCTTTCAGCCCTGTTTTTTTATCAGTTTTCAGAATAGTCACGCAGAGTCTGAAACCGCCGGATGCGCGTCTGAAATTTCTTTTGCGCTCACCTTTTCCGATGAGCCCTTTAATTTTATCAAGCATTGTGTGCTAACCTGCAAATATTTATACAATTCTACATGAAATTGTTATAAAATTACAAGACCTCGGAGAAAAAAATGACAGATGTTGCTGCGGCAGTGATTTTTAAAGACAATAAAGTGTTCCTCGCCAGAAGGAAACCCAATCAGAGGCTCGGCGGCTTCTGGGAGTTTCCCGGCGGAAAGATAGAGCAGGGGGAATCCGGCGCTGAGGCAATTATCCGTGAGATAAAAGAGGAGCTTGGTATAAATGTTCAGGTGGGCGGGCTCATCGGCCAGTGCATCCACCATTATGATACATGGTCTATCCGGCTTATTGTTTATGAGTGTGACTGGATTTCAGGCCGCCTCGTCCCCAGAGTTCATGATGACACTGCGTGGGTGGGTGCGGACGAACTTTCTTCATACAGCCTTGCGCCGGCTGATGTCCACTTTGTGGAATCAGTGCGCGCGATAATGCTCAGCCGCGCCTAAGCCTTATCCAACAGCATCTGCACTGCAAACTGTTTTGCTATCCTGCCGCTTCTTCCGCCTCTGTCCATGGCGTAGTTTTCCGCCAGCCTCTGCCAGTCTTCAATATTGAGTCCGAATTTATTAAGATAATGCTCTGCTATTTGTAAATACGGTTCACGGCGCATGGGGTAGAAGCCTATGTTTATGGCGAAGCGCGATTTGAGGGAGATCTTTTCGTTCTCTTCGTCACGGTCATAGATGTCGTTTGTGTCTGCCGCTTTATCCGGAACCATGTGGCGCATGTTTGACGTTGCCACTATCATGCAGTTTGACGGGCGCTTCTCCAGTCCGCCTTCGAGGATGGATTTGAAACGTCTGAAAAGAACATCATTCCTGTCGAATGAAATGTCGTCAAAGTAGATTATATAATAGTGCTTAGGGTCTCTGCGGATGGTGGAGTTGAGGGCGTGGAGCTCGTCTATGTCTTCCTGACGGAATTCCACAGCGCGCAGCCCCGCTTCATGATACTCGGTGAGGAGCATTTTTATAATGGACGACTTGCCCGCCCCTCTTTCGCCCCAGAGGAGCATATCAAGGTGAGCTCCTCCGGAAACAAACGATCGTATATTCTTTTCCGCCGCTTCAATCTGGTTTTCCAGACCAACAAGGTCTGTGCGGTAAACCGAGTCCATATCCTCTATGGTATCAAGCGCACCGTTTCTCCATCTGAAAGCGCGTACTCCGTTCATTAAAGCAGCCTTGCCGCGTCTTTGGCAAAGTAGGTGAGAATGAGCTTGGCGCCTGCTCTTTTCATGGAGAGCAGAGACTCAAACATCACTCTTTCATAGTCAAGCCAGCCTCTCTGAGCGGCGGCATGTATCATGGCGTATTCACCGCTTACGTTATATGCGGCGATTGGTTTGTCAAAGTTGTCAGCAAGTTCGCGTATTATATCCAGATAAGGCAGTCCGGGTTTAACCATGAGGATGTCCGCACCCTCCTCAACATCCGTCATTGCCTCTCGCAGAGCCTCACGCCTGTTTGCCGGGTCCATCTGGTAGGTTTTGCGGTCGCCGAATGCGGGGGTGCTTTCCGCAGCCTCACGGAAGGGGCCGTAAAAAGCGGAGCTGTATTTGACGGCGTAGCTCATTATGGGAATATTGTGGTAGCCGTTGCAGTCCAGAATGTCCCTGATGGTGATTATGCGTCCGTCCATCATGTCGCTGGGGGCAACCATATCTGCGCCCGCCTCGGCGTGGCTGAGGGCTTCAAGGGCGAGATATTTCAGGGTTTCGTCATTGTCCACATCGTTATTTTTTATTATTCCGCAGTGACCGTGGTCGGTGTATTCGCACATGCAGACATCTGTTATCACGTACATTTCAGGCACTTCGTGCTTTATGGCTCTTATGGCGTTCTGGATAATGCCGTGTTTGTCATAAGCCTGTGACCCCTCGGCGTCCTTATGCTGGGGGATTCCGAAAAGGATTACAGAGGGAACGCCCAGTGCCTTGAGTTTCTGACATTCGGTGACAATGTGCTCTATGCTCATCTGGTAAACACCGGGCATTGAGGAGATCTCCTTCTTGATGCCTTCACCTTCGGCAACAAAAAGAGGGTAGATCAGATCATCAACGGAAACCTGATTCTCTCTCACCATTCTTCTTATTGCGGGGTTGCTTCTGAGTCTTCTGCCTCTGTCTATGGGGAATGCCATGTCAAACTCCTTTGTAAAGATTAGCTGTAAGCTCCGTCATGCCTTCTATGGTCTGCACCTGAGGGTAAACGGATTCGTGCCCTCTCTCCTTGAGATACTGCCACGTGGTTTTCCCTATACTGACAAGGGTGACCTCGTTAAGGTTCTCTGTCTGCGCCAGAAGGCTTTCTGCGGCGCTTGGGGCGGTGAGGGTTATTATATCTATGCCGTTTTCTTTTATATATCTGTCAACGTAGCCTTTTTCATATATGACCGGAGATGTTTTGTAGGTGCTTATCTTATCCACCTCGGCCCCCCGCTCTTCAAGGTATCCGCAGAGATCCCCCGCGCGCTTCTCCGCACCGGGCGAGAGAACTTTCATCCCCTTCACCTCGATTTCGGAAAACATGCGGATAAGTCCCTCAGCGGAAAATTCATCCGGCACACCGTCCGGCGTTATGCCGTATTCCTGAAGCTTTTTCGCGGTTTTTGTGCCGACTGCCACTGTATAGCGGAACTTCACCCTGCCGAAATGCTGCGCAAAGGTTTCCACCGATACGGGGCTGGTGAACACTGCCACGTCATAATCCTTATCAGGGATCGGTGCACCCGTCGGAACTGTCTCAATCAGCGGGAGAGAGAAGACCTGAAAGCCTTCCTTCTCAAGGAGCCTGACAAGCTCCGCCGACTGGCTTTTCTGTCTGGTTACAAGAACCTGTCTCATTTTGAGTATATTTCGTCCAGAATTTCTTTTCCGCCTGCGGCGAGTATTGATTCCGCGAGTTCGTAGCCTATTTCCGCAGCGTCGTTCACGCTGCCTTTGTTCTCGGCTTCGATGTATGTTTCGCCTATAAGATCGGAAACAAGGCCTTTCATTATGATGCGGTCGCCTTCTATAACGGAATGTCCGGCTATGGGGGCCTGACATCCGCCCTCAAGCCTTCTGAGGAAGGTTCTTTCGCATCTTACCCTTGTTTCTGTGGGTTCGTGGCGGAGGAAGTCAAGGAGCTTCTTGCTCTCAGTGTCATCACTGCGGACTTCTATGCCGAGAATCCCCTGACAAACGGCGGGGAGCATGTCCTCAACGGAGATCACGTCTGTCACCCTGTCGTGGTATTCAAGACGCACAAGCCCCGCACGGGCAAGGATTATCGCATCATATTCCCCGTCATCAAGCTTTCTCAGGCGGGTGTTCACATTGCCTCTGAGGTCTTTTATCTCAAGATCGGGGCGGAGGCGGGCAAGCTGAACCTTCCTGCGGAGGCTGCTTGTGCCGACTACTGCGTTCTGAGGGAGATCGGCTATTGTTTTGTATTTTACTGAGACGAAAGCGTCCTCCGGAGTTTCCCCTTCGGGGCTTGCGTAAAGCTCCAGCCCTTCGGGAAGGAGCATCGGGACATCCTTCATACTGTGCACGGCTATATCTGCCTCATTTTCAAGCAGAGCGGTCTCTATCTCTTTCACGAAGAGCCCCTTGCCGCCTATTTTGGCCAGAGGCACATCGAGTATTTTGTCACCCTGAGTTTTGATTACAAGGAGTTCGCATTCTACCTTGTGCTCCTTCTCAAGCAGAGCCTTGATGTGATTGGCCTGCCACAGAGCGAGCATGCTTCCCCTTGTTGCGATTCTTACTTTTTTCATTATCTATCCCCTGATTTATTCTTTTAAGTCGAAAATAATTTTTACTGCTTCATCAAGGCTGTAGCGCTCCTTGCCGGGAGCCAGATCCTTGAGATTGTTAAGTGGGGTGTGCAGAACCTTGTTCATAAAAGCGCTGAGGAGGTATTCCAGCTTCCTGCGTTCGCCTGCGTCTGCGACCTTGAACTTGTCGCAGAAGCGGTCAAGCTCCAGCATGCGCTTTTCATCAAAGCTTTCACGCAGGGCTTTTATCACGGGCACAATCTTCATGGATTCAACCCAGCGGTAAAAGTCCGCCACGCCTGTTTCGATGTATTCCATAGCCTTCACGGCCTCTTTCTGGCGGAGTTTTTTGTTTGATTCCACCACGGCCTTAAGGTCGTCTATGTCGTAAACATATGCGTTCTCGATGTCCGCCACGGCGGGGTCAATGTCTCTGGGTACTGCTATATCTATAAAGAACATGGGTTTGTGCTTGCGCTTGATCATAACGGGCTTTATGTCGGCCGCTTCGATCATATAGCCGCTTGCCCCGGTGGAGGAGAGCACTATATCCGCATGGCTGAGTTCCTCACGGAACTGATCAAGCGGAACAGCTTTTCCGCCGACTTCCGCTGCGAGTTTTTCCGCCTTTTCAAATGTTCTGTTTGTGACCGTTATCCCTCCGATGTCTGCACCCCGGAGGTGTTTACAGGCTATCTCGCACATTTCGCCCGCGCCTACCACGAGTGCGTGCTTGTCCTCAAGGCTGCCGAAGATTTTGGAGGCAAGCTCAACAGCGGCTGAGCTGACAGAGACGGGATTATCGCCTATGCCTGTATTGGTTCTGACCTTTTTTGTGGTTTTGATAACGAATTCTTCCAGCTTGCGGATGAATGTTTTCGCCGCACCGAATTTTCGGGAGTTTTCGAAAGCGTCCTTCACCTGACCGAAGATCTGCGGCTCGCCCATCACCAGCGAGTCCAGCCCGCCTGCCACACGGAAAATGTGACGCACGGATTCCTCACCGCAGTGGATATAGGTGTATTTCTGGAGAATACTGCGGTCGATTTTGCATTGTTCAGCTATGATTTTGAGAACGCTGTCCACGTTACAGAGAAAATCGTCAGTGACTATGTAATATTCCACCCTGTTGCAGGTGGAGATCACCATCGCCTCGTATATTCTGTCATTCTGGAGGATGTCGCCGTAAAGCTCCTCCAGCACCGCTTCGGCGACTGCCAAAGTCTCCCGCACCTCAACAGGGGCGGTATTATGATTAAGTCCTACAACTGCCAACTGCATCTATATTCAGCCCATGAGAAAAAACGCGACACCGGCGTATGTCACTACGACGGAAATAAAACCCGCCAGAGTGGAGTAAGCGGTGCTTCTAGGCGTCATGCCTCTGTATTTTTTTAGATATGTTATCAGGCCGAATATCACCCATGTGATAACGGCGAAGATCATTTTAGGAAGAATTGAGCCTATCCGCTCAGGCTCGTAAATCATCCAGACGAAGCCTGAGATCAGCCCTACGCTGAAAAAGTAAAACCCAAGAATAAGGTTTACCGCGGTCAGGCGGTCGATCTGGTTCAGCGGCGGGAAACGCTTGAAGATTATCCCGAAGTTTTTGCGCTTGAGCTCTCTCTCCTGCAAAAAGTACATAATACTGGCAACTGTGGCGAACATGAAGAACGCTGTGCCGATCACGGTGAAGGGCAGGTGGATAAGAAGCCATATGCTGCTTATTCCCGCTGCGTCCTTAGGTGCGGCGGAAGGCAGCACCAAGACCAGCGCGCCCAGTATGATCACTATCGGGAATATGAAAAGCCCCAGAAGAGGCCGCCTGTATTTCATAAACAATATCAGGTAAATAAGGGTAAGCGTCATGGAGACCATGGCAAAAAGATCGCCAAGGGAATATGACGGGAAATGACCGAAATGCTTCCAGTGGGTGGCTATACTCCCCATGAAAAGGAGAAATGCCAGCACAGCGAACAGATTTGTCAGGTGCTGTAGGTATCTGCTCCCCAGAAAAAGATAAAGCGTAATATGTATAAAAGCGAGGATCGCCGCGCCCAGAGCAAAATCAAAGTGCATTTTTTCTCCTGCTTAAGCCAATGATTCGTAAGGTACAAAAATTATCCTGTTTTGTGAAGCCCGAATATTATTATATAAAATTTTCCCGCTTGCGTAAGCTTTTATTTTAACCGGCGTGTTTTATTCGTATTCGCCGCGGAATGAGGCTTGCCTGATCCGCTGTTTTTCCTGCCGTAAATTATGTTAATATTATTTCCCATTGAAAGAGGACAGTCCTTGTAGTATTTTCATCTGCTATGACTTGGGAAAAAATAAACTTACATCATAAAGACGTGCTTTACGAAAGATTCCGGAATATATCGGAACCTCTTTCCGAATATACCTTTGCAAACATTTTCCTTTTCAGGGGAACCCACGAATATGAAATAGGCCGGAACGGCGAGCCTGTCATAAAGGGGAAAACCTATGACGGGAAAACTTACATTCAGCCTGTTAACAGCATTCAGGCCTATTCAAAGGAAAAGCTCCTTGAACTCCAGAAAGATGCGGAGTTTTTCTTCCCCGTGTCGGAAGAGTGTCTGGCACTGCTTGATCCTGCAACAATAGAATATACCAGCGATGAGGCCGACTCTGACTATATATACACCAGAGAAAAAATGGCCACCTACGCCGGACGCAAACTGCACAAGAAGCGCAACCTTATGAAACAGTTCCGTGAGGAATATGCCGGAACCAGCCGCCCCATATGCGGCGAGGTGAAGGAGGATGCGCTCTATATCCTTGAAAAATGGCAGGAACAGGCGGATCTCCCGAAGGAGCAGACAGACTACAGAGCCTGTCTGGAGGCGCTGACCCACTGCGAGGAGCTTGTGCTCTGCGGGGAAATATACTACGCCGACGGCAGACCGTGCGGGTTTATTCTGGGTGAGGAACTCAACTCGGACACCTATGTTATGCACTTTGCCAAAGGGCTGGTGGATTTCAAAGGAGTTTATCAGTACATTTTCAACGAGTTTGCAAACCACCTTCCCGAAAAATATAAGTATATCAACTTCGAGCAGGATATGGGCAAGGAAAGCCTGCGCCAGTCAAAACGGAGCTACCTGCCTGATCTGCTCCTCAAAAAGTACAGGGTAAGGTTCAAGGGTTAGAGATCAGGGTACATACCCGTTATTTTTTCTTATTAAATCCAAGAAGTGTTAAATACTGTCACATAGTGGCCGTTTTCTCCATGTATTATCCGTCATCGCCCTATTCAAATAGGTGCTGATTTAAGGAGGAGAAAGATGGCTGAAACGCTTATTCAGAACAGAAGGCTTATTGAGGCAGACAGGACAGCGGTAATACCCGCTGAAGGGGAACTCCTGTACGCAACCGACACAAAGAGACTGTACATCGGTGACGGAACCACGGCAGGCGGTATCCCTGTGGGGGGTACATCATTTATTACGGAGGACATGACGCTGAATGTGCCTTCCGACTACGCAGACATCAACGAGGCGCTGAACTATCTGGCATCATTCAGAATCAAAAATACGGCAACAGTCACGATACAGGTGGCTGACGGTGTGTATACCTACACGGAAACGATACTTGTGAACCATCCCGATGCGCAGTTCATAAGAATCATCGGAAACGAGAGTGACCCGGACGCTTGTGAGATAAAAAACCCGCTGCAGACGTATATCATTCTTGTTGAAAGATGCAATCTCGGCTACCTCGGCGGGTTTAAGCTCAACGGCGCAGCGGATCCGGTTAACTATCCTGAAGGAGTTGGCGTAGAAAGGCGCGGACTGAGGGTCTTTTTCAATGCAAGTGCAATAATCGGCAATATGTCGGTTGTTAATTGCCATTACGGAATTCAGGTTTATATGAGCTCAGTGATACGCGGTACCAATGTCGCTCTGAATTTTAATTCATATTCAGGGGCAATTATTCAGCACAATTCAACTGCGTTATTTGACGGCTCCTGTTCATTTAGCAATAACTCGTTTGCTGGGGTACATCTTTCAACTAATGCAGCTTTTCAGATTCTTAGTGAAGGTACGCAAATAAGCAACAATTCTGAGTACGGTATATATGTTATAAGCAACTCTGTAGCCTCTCTTACACATATCACGGCAACAGGGAATACTAAAAAAGATGTTTATGTTTCCGGCGCCGGCTACGCAAGGATTACATCGTCTACGTATGGGACACTGTCTCCGGCTCTCAATGCAATCGGTAACGGTAATTCCATTATAACCGGCTGATATTTTCTGAAACAAAAAAAGCCGCCTCAAAAGGGCGGCTTTCTGCTGTATTTTAAAAACTTTTTTTTTCAGATTCCGATAACGTTGTACCCGCAGTCAACATGCAGTGTTTCACCTGTGATCATCTTTGAAAGATCGCTTGCGAGGAATGCCGCGGTATCTCCCACGTCTTCGATGGTCACGTTCTGGTTCAGGGGCTAGAGATCAGGGTACACGCCAGGAAGCCAGTACTTGAGCACCTTGTACGGGAATCCCAGACGGACTTTACCCTTTGGGGTTTCAGATGTCAGGATGCCTTCCGAAACAAGTTCGCTTATTATTTTGCTGCTGCTTGCGGCTGACATATCCAAAATATCGGCGGCGTTCCCTCTGCTGAACTCTCCCATAATCAGTGCTTCTTTCAGCAGTCTGAACGCTTTTTTATGCATTCTCCCTTTTGAGGCTTCGTTTCTGCAGTAAAACTCAATCCTTTCCAGAAGTTCGGTCAGTTTAAGCAGAGATGCCATAAACTCTGTCTGGTCTATGCACTGCTCCAGAAAATATATGCAGAAATCCTGTAACCCGATCAGCGAGAGTGAGCCGCGCCCGTCAAGATCTCCCTTGCGGTCGGAGTCCGCATATGCGAGCATTTCCTTGTATTTGGCTGAAGTTCGGGCAAGACCCCGTGATACAGACCAGAGGCTGCTGCCTATGCCGATCTCTTTCAGATACGCATGACTGAAAAGCCTTGCGGTACGTCCGTTGCCGTCAAGAAAAGGGTGTATCCAGAGCAGTCTGTGGTGGCTTGCCGCTGCTGCTGCCACCTGTTCGTGCCGTCCGAGTTTTTCGGGGTTATAAACAGCTACAAATCTTTCAATGAACGCGGGCACATCTTCAAAAGGCACAGCCACATGCCGCCCGACCTTCACATCCCTCTTTCTGTATTCACCGGGAATAACCGGAATCTTTTCTTCCGTTTCAGGGTCACTGACATATCGCAGTTCTTCAGGAAGCCTGCTGTAAAATTCTCCGTGAACCCAGCGGATAAACTCGCCAGATGTTGTTTTTGCAGGCTGCTCTGCTCTGTCTATCCTTTCCTGAACATAAATATGCGCCGCAGCCTCAAGCTGGAGACTGCGCTTTTCAGGCTCATTTGAATAATCCCTGTTAAGCGCTTTCTCTATATCCACCGGATGTGTGTAGTGCCCTTCTATCAGGTTGCTGTAATAGCAGTTCATGGAACGGACAAGAGCGCCTATGGAGCCCTGCACAACGGGGTTAAGAGCGCTGTTGAGCGCCGCTGCCCTCTCTCTGAGAACTGAGGCGAGGTTATCTATTTCACGTCTTTTTTCAGGACTTCTGCCATCCTGAAGAGGCATTGCAGGTTCCATATATTCAGGGCGCATCGTACCTCCTTGTGTGTGTTAAATCAGAGATCTTTTTACTCTTTATGATCCTGATTATATAAGGGTTATGATCGTTATTCAATAGATTTAATCAGAGATCTTTTCAGAGATCTTCTGAAACAAAAAAAGCCGCCTCAAAAGGGCGGCTTTCTGCTGTATTAAAAAAACTTTTTTTTCAGATTCCGATAACGTTGTACCCGCAGTCAACATGCAGTGTTTCACCTGTGATCATCTTTGAAAGATCGCTGGCGAGGAATGCCGCAGTATCTCCCACGTCTTCGATGGTTACGTTCTGGTGCAGGGGTGAGCGTTCCTCAATGTGGGCGAGGATGTTCTTGAACCCGCCTATGCCGGATGCGGCAAGGGTTTTGATGGGGCCTGCGGAGATGCTGTTTATCCTTATCTTCTTCACGCCGAGGTCGCATGAAAGGTAGCGTGTGGAGCATTCCAGAGCCGCTTTTGCAACACCCATGAGGTTGTAGTTGGTCACAACCTTTTCCGCACCGTAGTAGGAGAGGTTGATCACGCTGCCCCATTCGTTCATTATGGGTTCCGCAGCCTTGCAGAGCGCAACGAGTGAATAGGCGCTTATGTCCATGGAGAGCCTGAAGGCATCCCTTGTGGTGTCGATGTAGCGTCCTTTAAGCGCTTCGCCGGGGGCGTATGCTATGGAGTGGATGAGTATGTCTATATTGCCGAAGTCTCTGGCGATAATGCCGAAGGCCTTTTCTATATCTTCATCACATGTCACGTCACAGGGGACACAGAGCTTCGCGCCGAGTTCTTCCGCAATGGGAACCACTCTTGATTCAAGCTTTTCGCCTGCGTAGGAGACCGCAAGTTCCGCCCCTTCTTCCTTAAATTTTTTAGCAATGCCGTAAGCTATGCTTTTGTTGTTGGCAATGCCGAAGATAAGAGCCTTTTTTCCTGTCAGTAAGCCCATGTTTCCTCCTAGAATTTGTCAAGAAAGTCTGAAATATTTTTAACTGGGATTATATCAAGTTTTCCGTCAAAGTCTATCTTTTCGGGGAGATATGCGCGCTTTACACCAAATTTGACCGCCTCGGTCAATCTGTTTTTGATGTTGGCAACATTCCTTGTCTCCCCCGTCAGTCCTACTTCTCCGACGAAAATTGTATCTGTCCGAACGGGTTTTTCCCTGAATGAGGAAATTATCGCCGCGCACACCGCCAGGTCGGCGGAGGTTTCCGTTATCTTTATTCCGCCTGCAATATTCAGGTAGATGTCCGATGCGCCGAGGTTCAGCCCGCCCTTTTTGTCAAGAACAGCGATCAGCATGTTCAGCCTGTTGGTGTCAAAGCCGTTTGCGTTGCGGCGGGAAAACTGAAAGTAGGTGGGTGTCACAAGTGCCTGTAATTCCACAAGAAACGCTCTCGTTCCCTCCATCACGGGTACAAGCACCTTGCCCGCCGCGTCCGACTGGGTGCTGCCAAGCAGTCCGCCGTCCGGACATTCCAGAAGCCCCTGACTGCTCATCTCAAACAGTCCGACCTCGTTTGTGGGGCCGAAGCGGTTTTTGACCGAGCGGAGGATTCTTATCCCTCTGGAATAGTCCCCTTCGAAGTAAAGCACTGTGTCCACAAGGTGTTCCAGAACCTTTGGCCCTGCGATATATCCGTCCTTGGTAACCTGACCGACGATCAGGGTTGTTATTCCTTTCTGCTTCGCCGCCTCAACCATGCGGTAGGTGACATGCTTCACCTGTCCCACTGTGCCGGGGGCGGAGTTAAGCTCCTCCGAGGCGATGGTCTGCACCGAGTCCGCCACTATGTAGGCGAACTTGTCCCTGTCCGCCGCTGTGAGTATGTCCTCAAGCGAGTTTGTGGCGAGGATTGAGAGATTGTCTGTCGCTATGCCCAGCCTTTCGGCGCGCATTTTTATCTGTGAGGGGGATTCCTCGCCGGATGCGTAAAGTATCTTTGCGCCCCTTGTGCCGAGGATTCCCGCTACCTGAAGCATGATTGTTGATTTTCCTATGCCCGGCTCACCGCCCACAAGGACAACGGAGCCCTTCACGAAGCCGCCGCCCAGAACCTGATCAAGCTCGCCGATTCCGGTCTTTGTGCGGTCAACCTCAAGCCCTTTTATGGAACCGAGGAGAAGGGGCTGAACATCTCTTACCTTGGAGGAAGATGCTGTCTCGTCCTGAGGCATCTCCTCCACATAACTGCTCCATGCGCCGCATTCGGGGCATTTGCCTATCCATTTCGGGGAGACGCTGCCGCAGCTCTGGCAGATATATACTGATTTTTTCTTAGCCATTATTCACCGAGGAAATCATCAATGGTCAGCCCGCTGCGGGGTTCCATGTGAAGGTGTTCATAGGCAAGGCGGGTGGCAACCCTGCCTCTTGGGGTCTTTTTGACGAAGCCTTTATATATGAGGTACGGTTCTATGACATCCTCTATGGTGTCTTTTTCTTCAGAGAGTGTTGCGGCAAGGGTTTCAAGCCCCACTGGGCCGCCTTCGTATTTTTCGATTATGGCTTTCAGGAATCCTCTGTCTGACGCGTCCAGCCCCTCATTGTCAATTTCCAGACGCAGAAGTCCCTCGCGGGCTATCTCCAGATCTACCAGTCCGTTATTAAGCACATCGGCAAAATCGCGCACACGGCGGAGGATGCGGTGGGCGATACGGGGGGTTCCCCTGCTTCTGCGGGCTATCTCAAGTGCGGCTGCGTATTCTGTTTTGAGGTTGAGTATTCTTGATGCTCTGGTGATTATTGTGGCGAGGTTCTCCTCATCATAAAACTCAAGGCGCATGATGACCCCGAAGCGGTCACGCAGGGGTGAGGTGAGAAGCCCCGCACGGGTGGTTGCGCCCACAAGGGTGAAGCTTTGCAGATCAACCTTAATTGTTCTCGCCGCAGGTCCCTGACCTATTATAATGTCCAGCTTGAAGTCCTCCATAGCCGGATAGAGGATCTCCTCCACGTTGGAGTGCAGGCGGTGGATTTCGTCGATGAAAAGAACATCCCCCTCCTGCAGGTTGGTGAGAATGGCGGCGAGATCCCCCGCCTTTTCTATGACGGGGCCTGAGGTGGAGTTTATGTTTACCCCAAGCTCGCTTGCGATAATGTAGGCGAGGGTTGTTTTTCCCAGCCCCGGCGGGCCGTAAAACAGGCAGTGGTCTAGGCTCTGACCTCTCTGCTTGGCGGCCTGAACGAATATGCGCAGGTTTTCCTTGACCTTATGCTGGCCGATGTAGTCGTCCAGTCTTTGCGGACGTATGTGGCTGGTGAGGGTGTCCTCATCGAATTTATCTTTGGAGAAAATGCTGTCTGAATCCATGACAAAACAATATCAGGACTGTCCGCAAATTGCAAAGGGGTTGTTACGGGCGGAGGCGGGGCGGACAAAAGATTACCTCCCTGCGCAGGGGTTCAGAGCTTGTTAAGAATAGTTTCTGCGCAGATAATCTTCAAAAACCTTGTCAACAAGGGTATAAATATCAGCGTCCCTATGCACTAAATCCTCATTCAAGAGAGCCTTCAATGCAGACTGCAATGTGGCTGCGGAAGGCAGACTGTGCCTTCTGATGTAGTACTGCGCGAAAGGCTGTTTTGTGTTTTCACGTGCCAGTGCGGTCAGCAGGTTTCGCTGCGCTGATGCCAGAGGCTTAAGGTATGATTCCTCGAAAACGGTCTTTTCGCTCTCAAGCAGATCCTGATATGCGGCTATAAGGCTTTCCCTCGTAACTGCTTTGTCAGACAGATTAAATGTCAGCATTCCCAGCTTTTGTACATAAAATGTGTGTCTGTGGGCAAGCCGCACCAGCTCACAGGCTAGTTCTGCCTCGCAGAGAACGCCGCTGTGTTCAAACTGCTCTTTTATCCAATGTGACAGCTCATTTTCTGCTATTTTTTCCAGAGGGTAGCTCATTGCCATTTTATAAAACGGGCGCTTGCGCTCATTGAACATATCAGAAAGAATACGCCTTCTGCTGCCCACAAAGAAGAATGATGCACTGGTTTCCTGCATATATGTCCGCAGCAGAGCCTCAATCTTTGCCGAATCCCGCAGTGATGTAACCTCCTGAAACTCATCGATAAAAATATTCAGGGGGCTTCCTGCGCTTTGTGAAAATATTTTTAATGACTCAAGCACATCTTCCAGAAGCTCAAAGCCTGTTTTTCCGGATACGCTCAGCAATGTAAGGGACACGCTGCCTGTGAGGGGGTCTGTCTGAACGGCGGGGCGGAATGACTTAATGAGGCTCACTGCCTTTCTGTAGAGCGGCTCATGTTTTTTTGTTTCGCTGAAAACCGCCTTTGCCAGCCGTGCGGCTATATCTTCCACGGAAAAAACACTGAGGAAATCCGCCTTTACGGTAACTGCGCCTGATTTGTGCAGTCTTTCCTGCACCCTGTTCACAAGTGAGGTTTTGCCCTCTCTTCTGGGCGAATAGATGACAACGCTTGTTCCGCTGTATCCGTAGTTTTCAAGCTCCTTAAGCTCCCTGACCCTGTTGCAGAATGGGGCTTCCGGCGGCAGAACTTTAAGGTAGAACGGATTCTTTCTCAGCATGGCAAACCTCTTATGTCTGAGTCTAATTTATTATTAAAAAAAGAGCAAGCTTATTATGGCAGTATCATTATGATATTATAGTTATGATGTTATCATAATACATTTGAGGTTTGAAACGGCGAAGTCACAGGAGCATATGCGGGCTGCCTCACACCCGTTTTCATTGTCATGAATCCTCCGTTGTAAGGCATCTGTTTCATCAGTACATTCCATATTTGATATTGTAATCAACCCTGTTCAGACTTATTATCTCTAAAACTGCATAAACACCGTTTTACAGCTTGATCAAGCATAGGTGTTGTGCTATTGTTACTGCTTAACAATGTTTAGCCTCCCTGAAGTCAGAGAGGGGCGCAAACCTTCACAAGGCCTTGAAACCGCAGGGTTTTTAAGGCTTTTTTCTACATTAAGGAGAGCCTAATGCGAAGCGACAGAGTGAAAAAAGGTCTGGACAGAGCCCCTGCACGCGCGCTGATGTACGGCGCGGGCGTTCCCAAAAGCAGCATGGAAAGACCGCACATCGGCATCTGCTCCAGTTTCACCGACCTTATACCCGGACACACCGGGATGAGAGACCTAGAGCGTTTCATTGACAAAGGCATTCACACGGGCGGAGGGCACGGTTTTATTTTCTGCGTGCCGGGAATTTGCGATGGTATTTCCATGGGGCATACAGGCATGCACTACAGCCTCCCTTCCAGAGATGCAATCGCTGATATGATCGAGTGCGTGGTGGAAGCCCACGCTCTGGACGGAGTGGTTTTCCTCTCCAACTGCGATAAAATCACCCCCGGTATGCTCATGGCTGCCGCAAGGCTTAATGTTCCTTCAATCGTTGTCACCGCGGGGCCTATGCTCGGCGGCTCATGGCGCATGAAGAGGCGCTCCTTCATCACAGACAGTTTCGAGGCTATGGCTCAGTGCCGCGCGGGAAAAATCAGTGCGGAGGAGATGGACGGGCTTGAAATGAACGCATGCCCCGGTCAGGGCGCCTGTCAGGGGCTTTTCACCGCAAACACTATGGCATGTCTCACAGAGGCCATGGGAATGAGCCTTCCCGGATGCGGAACAGGAATTGCCGGTTCCGGCAACAAACGCAGAATCGCCTTTGAATCGGGCGTGCAGATATGCGAGCTGGTAAGGCAGGACATCAAACCCAGAGATATTATGAATGAAAAGGCGTTCAACAACGCAGTGAAGATGGATCTCGCCCTCGGCGGCTCCACAAACACCACTCTTCACCTTCCCGCAATAGCTTACGAAGCGGGTGTTGAGCTTAACCTTGATACTTTTGATAAATTCAGCAAATCCACGCCGCACATAACAAGCATCAACCCCGGCGGCGAATTTTATATGGAAGATGTTGACGCGGCGGGCGGAATCCCCGCTTTCCAGAAACGCCTTAAGCCTCTGCTTGAGGACAATATAACCGTAAGCTGCAAAACAGTTTACGAAATAGCCGACAAGGCGCAGATCTTCGATGAGGATATAGTGCGCCCGCTGGACAACCCTTATCACAAGGAAGGCGGAATCGCTGTCCTGAAAGGGAACATAGCGCCGAACGGCTGTGTTGTGAAACAGTCTGCCGTAAATGAGGACATGCTTGTTTTCAGCGGTAAAGCAAAAGTATTCGACAGCGAGGAGGCGGCTATGGCTGCCATCCACGCAGGTAAAATAGTTAACGGTGATGTTGTTGTCATCCGTTACGAAGGCCCCAAAGGCGGGCCGGGCATGCGTGAAATGCTTGCCCCCACCGCCGCCATCATGGGTATGGGGCTTAACAGAGTCACGCTTATTACAGACGGACGCTTCTCCGGCGGCACAAGGGGACCCTGCATAGGGCATATCTCCCCCGAAGCGGCGGAAGGCGGCATTATAGCGTTAGTTGAAGACGGGGATGTGATAAACATCAATATCCCGGAGAGAGGTATCGGTCTCGCCGTTTCCGAAGAAGAGCTTAGGAGACGGCAGGCCGGTTGGGTCAAACCCGAACCGAAAATCAAGCACGGCTACCTGCTGAAATACGCTAAGGGTGTTTCAAGTGCGGCAGACGGCGCCATCTTCAAAAGGGACTGAACCGTTTATCTAACCTTGTAATAGTTTTGTAATACTCAGGAGATTTTAAAATGCCGATCACCGGAGCGGAAATATTAGTTAAAGCCCTGCATGAGGAGGGAGCCGATCTTATATTCGGCTACCCCGGCGGAGTGCTTTTAGGGATATACGACAAACTCTTCGACGCGGATTTGCTCCACGTCCTTCCCCGCCACGAACAGGGCGGCATACACGCAGCGGAAGGCTTTGCCAGAGCAACAGGCAAGGTCGGCGTATGCTTCGGGACATCAGGCCCCGGCGCCACCAACCTTGTTACGGGAATAGCCAACGCCTATATGGATTCTATCCCCCTTGTGGTTTTCACGGGGCAGGTCTCCACAAATCTCATAGGCGGAGATGCGTTTCAGGAAGCGGACATAGTGGGGATTACACGTCCCATAGTCAAGCACAGCTATCTGGTAAACGATGTCAGAGACATGGCGGCAACCATAAAAGAGGCGTTCTACATAGCCAGAACAGGCCGACCCGGCCCCGTTGTGGTGGATCTGCCCAAGGATGTCGTGAATGCCAAGGCTGAGTTCAACTGGGATAAAGAGATAAGCCTTCCCGGCTACAGCCCCAATACCAAAGGGCATCCGGGACAGATACGCAAAATGCTCAGGCTCCTCGAAGGTGCGAAGAAACCGATCATCCTTTCAGGCGGCGGTGTTACCCTTGCCAATGCGGCGGATGAGCTTAAACAGCTTGCGGAGATAACCGGCGTTCCTGTTATAACCACCTTCCTCGGCCTCGGCTCATTCCCCGGAACCCATCCACAGAGCGTGGGCTGGCTGGGAATGCACGGCAACAAAGCCTCAAATATGGCAATAACCGAGGCGGACTATATAATAGCCGTCGGGACAAGGTTCTCTGATCGCTCAACAGGCAAGCTCAGCGGCTTTGCCCCCCATGCGAAGATAGCCCATATTGACGTTGACCCCGCATCGATAAGCAAAAATGTTCCCGTTGAAATCCCCATAGTAGGGGACTGCAAAATCGTTCTCGCTCAGGCACTGGAAGAGGTTAAAAACTTCGGATGGGACAAGCACAAAGCGGAAAGGAAAGAGTGGCAGGCGAAGATCGATGCATGGAACAAAGAACAGCCTTTTTCATACACTTTTTCGGATAAAGTCATAAAGCCCCAGTATGTTGTGGAACAGATCTACAATGTTACCAAGGGTGATGCCATTATCTGCACGGAAGTCGGCCAGCACCAGATGTGGGCGGGTCAGTTCTATAAGTTTGACCGTCCGCGCCAGTTCATCTCCTCCGGCGGCCTCGGCACTATGGGCTTCGGTTTTCCCGCTGCCATAGGCGCAAAGATGGGCATGCCCGATAAAGAGGTTTTCGACATAGCGGGAGACGGCAGCTTCCTTATGAACATACAGGAGATGACCACCGCCGTTCAGTACAGAGTCGGCGTTAAGGTGGCCATACTCAACAACTTCTTCCTCGGAATGGTGAGGCAGTGGCAGCAGATGTTCTTTGACAAACGCTACAGCAGCACATGCCTTGAATGCCAGCCGGATTTTGTGAAGCTGGCAGAGGCGTTCGGCTGCGTGGGTCTGCGCGCTGAGAAACCCTCAGAGGTGGAGGATGTCCTCCGTGAATCCCTGAAGATCAAGAATCTTCCGGTAATAATGGACTTCCGTGTGGACAGAGAGGAAAACGTTTTCCCCATGGTTCCCGCCGGAGCCTCTAACAATGAAATGCTTTTCAGGTAAGGGGGCAGAAAGATGAGACATATCATATCCGTTCTTGTTGAAAACAAATTCGGTGTCCTCTCCCGCATTTCCGGCCTTTTCAGCGGCAGAGGCTACAACATAGAAAGTCTCTCCGTGGGCGAAACAGTGGAAGAGGGGCTCTCCATAATGACCATAGTCACCAGAGGGGATGATGCTGTGATCGAGCAGATCATAAAGCAGCTCCGCAAGCTGGTGAATGTTATAAAAGTGCGCGATGTTGTTTCCATGGATCACATAGAGCGTGAAATGCTCCTTGTGAAGGTTCATGCCACAGGACGCACAAGACCTGAGATCTTCAATATCGTCAGCACGTTCAGGGCGAAAACCATTGACCTCAACGGTGAATCGCTGGTTATTGAAATCACAGGCACAAAGGACAAAAACACCGCCTTCCTCAAGGTGATGGAACCCTACGGAATAATCGAGGTCGTCCGCACCGGAAGCGTCGCTATCGCAAGGGGCAGTAAAGCTACGAGCGATAAGTAAGCGGTATTCGATTTTTTGGGAAGAGTGTGAGAAACCGTTTTTTTTCGTGAAAAAAGGGTTTCTCACTTTATAAAAAAGAATTAAAAAAGATTGTAAATAAACAGCTAAACAGCCGGAGGGAATTGCACAATGAAAGTTTACTATGAGAAGGACACCAACCTTTCACTGATAAAAGGGAAAAAGGTTGCCGTAATCGGTTACGGTTCACAGGGTTACGGACACACCAACAACATGAAGGACAGCGGCGTTGACGTTGTTGTGGGACTGAGAAAATCCAGCCCTTCATGGAAAAAAGCCGAAGGCGCGGGTCTCAAGGTTATGGAAGTGGCAGAAGCTGCGACATGGGCAGATTTTATAATGATTCTCGCTCCGGACGAGTCTCAGGGCGATATATACAGAACAGCCATTGAGCCCAACCTCAAAGCTGGCGATACTCTCGCCTTCGCCCATGGGTTCAATATACATTTCAACCAGATCGTTCCTCCTGCGGACGTTAACGTTGTCATGATCGCCCCCAAAGGCCCCGGTCACCTTGTGAGAGCTGAATACCAGAAAGGCGGCGGTGTTCCCTGCCTTATCGCCATCTATCAGGATGCCTCAGGAGATTCCAGAGAGGTTGCACTCTCATACGCCAACGCTATCGGCGGTGCGAGAGCCGGTGTTCTTGAAACTTCCTTCAAGGAAGAGACTGAAACAGACCTTTTCGGCGAGCAGGCAGTTCTCTGCGGCGGTCTTGCACAGCTTATAAAATACGGCTACGAAACCCTTACAGAAGCGGGCTACGCTCCTGAAATGGCATATTTCGAGTGCCTTCACGAGGTTAAGCTCATAGTTGACCTTATATACGAAGGCGGCATATCCAACATGCGCTACTCTATCAGCAACACAGCCCAGTACGGTGACATGACAAGAGGTCCCAGAGTAATCAGCCCCGAAGTGAAGGAGACGATGAAACAGGTTCTCAAAGAGATCCAGACAGGGCAGTTTGCAAACGAGTGGATGCTCGAAAACAAAGCGAACAAACCCATGTTTAAAGCCCTTGAGCGCATAGGCGAGGAGCATCCCATTGAAGAAGTGGGCAAAAAGCTTCGCGGCATGATGAGCTGGCTGGGCAAAAGTAAGATTGTTGACAAAGATAAAAACTGATATATTGTAATTATTCAGGGCGGTGTTTCCGCCCTGAAATAATTTTTACCGGAGTTCTCCCTTGTTTGCGAAAGAAGGTTATCCTTTCATTCTTGTCGCGCTTGTCGCGTTTCTCATCATTTTCTTTTTGCCGAAAGGTCTGCTCACATTCCTTTCACTTGTTATCCTCGCCCTGTTTCTCTGGTTTTTCAGAGATCCTGAGAGAGATATTCCCCCGTTCGATGAAATAGCTGTTTCAGCTGCGGACGGAAAAGTGATCGATATTGCGGAAACGGAATTTGAAGGAAGAACATACAACAAAATCAGCGTTTTCATGAATGTTTTCAACGTGCATGTAAACAGAATGCCAGTTGCGGGCACAATCACGGGAATACGCCATAAGCCCGGCTCGTTCATCCCTGCCGACAGACCGGACGCCGGGGAAAGAAATGAGCAGAACGTTATCTACGTTGACACGGAATACGGCCCCATGATTGTTAAACAGATTGCAGGTCTCGTTGCCAGACGCACAGTGTGCTACTGGAACAAAGGGGACAAGGTTTCCTTCGGCGACAGGCTGGGGATAATCAAGTTCTCTTCACGTGTTGACCTGTTCCTCCCCAAAAGCTTTGACATAATCGTCAAAAACGGCGATATTGTGAAAGCGGGCGAAACTGTTATTGCAAAATATAACGAAAAGCTTGATACAGACGATTAGACACTAAGGCGAATTAAGTGAAAATATTCAAAGAGGCAGAATTGGTAAATAAGAACGCGATTTTTCCGAACTTCGTGACGCTTCTGGGGCTTTTCAGCGGCTTCTACTCCATCGTAGCCACGCTGAACGGCAACTACGTGATGGCGGCCTATGCAACTCTCGTTGCGTTTGTTTTTGACGGGCTGGACGGGAAAATAGCGAGAATGCTCAATGCCTCAAGTGAGTTCGGCATTCAGCTTGACTCTCTGGCTGATCTCATATCCTTCGGTGTGGCTCCTGCACTGCTTGTTTACAAATGGGCGCTGGAACCATACGGAAGGCTCGGCTGGATGGCGGCGTTTCTTTTTGTTGCCTGCGCAGCTCTGAGGCTTGCCCGTTTTAATGTTCAGGCAAAACGCATATCCAACAAATTTTTTGTCGGTCTGCCCAGCCCTGCTGCTGCGGGTGTTGTGGTTACGAGTGTTCTTTTTGCCCGCCATTTCTTCGGTGATCCCACAGCGATTGAGGTTCCTCTGTGGTTTACGTTCATGATCTATATCTTAGCATTCCTGATGGTCAGCAACGTGCCCTATTTCAGCTTCAAGAATATTGAGTATTTTCACAGAAAACCATTTAACTCTATGGTGGCTTTCGTTCTTTTTATATTTGTACTCGGCCTCTACCCCGAAGTTTTCCTGTTTCTTTTTGCTTTTGCTTATGCCGCAAGCGGTATAGTTGCGCTACTACTAAGGAAAAACAGGGTGCATCTGGAGGAAGAGGCTCAGGAAATATAGCTGTAATAAATATCCTTTTATAGGAATAGGTTATATTAAGAGGTCTCACCCTTCAGGGGTTGAGACCTTTTTTTTTGCAAAAAGCACACATAAAATTAACCAAGGAGGCGGAAAATGTTCGGGAAGAATCATCCGAAAAGAAAAACAAGAGTGCTACGGAACAGCAGGCATCCGCTGAGACTATGGGACTGAGATTAAGAAATAACTGATAAATAATAAAATTAAAGGAGATTTGAAATGAGCAGGAAAAGAGTGATAATTTTTGATACCACCCTGAGAGACGGAGAACAGGCTCCCGGTTTCAGCATGAACACCGAAGAAAAAATTAAGATGGCTCTGCAATTGGAAAAGCTCGGTGTTGATGTGATGGAGGCAGGTTTCCCCATATCATCCCCCGGTGATTTCGAGGCAGTGCAGAAGGTCGCATCTGTGATAAAGAATGCGGGTGTTGCAGGGCTCTGCCGTGCAAACCAGAAGGATATAGCAGTGGGCTGGGATGCACTGAAAGGTGCTGTACGTCCCAGAATCCACACATTTCTCGCAACAAGTGACATCCACTTGCAGTACAAGCTGAAAAAGACCCGCGAAGAGGTTATGGAAATAGCCACAGGCGCAGTGAAGTTTGCCCGTAATCTTTGCGGCGATGTTGAGTTCAGCTGTGAGGATGCGACAAGAAGCGATCTGGATTTCCTGTGTCAGATGGTTGAGGCTGTTATCGCTGCCGGAGCGTCAACGGTGAACCTGCCCGATACAGTGGGCTACACAGTGCCTTTTGAATATGAGAGAATTATCTCAACCATCATGAACAAAGTTCCCAACATAGACAAAGCCAGAATAAGCGTCCACTGCCATAATGACCTCGGACTTGCTTCCGCTAACTCTCTGGCGGCCATCCGCGCGGGAGCCACACAGGTGGAATGCACCATAAACGGCATAGGCGAAAGGGCAGGGAACGCCGCTTTTGAGGAAGTCATAATGGCTCTTAATGTACGTAAGGATCTGTTTGATGTAGAGACAAATGTAAACACCAGAGAGATTTACCGCGCCAGCAAGCTGCTTACATCCATCACAGGTGTGGGTGTTCAGCCTAATAAGGCGGTTGTGGGTAAAAACGCTTTTGCACATGAGGCGGGAATCCATCAGGACGGCGTACTGAAAAACAGGATCACCTATGAAATAATGACCCCCGAAAGCGTGGGCTATCCTTCTAACGCACTGGTTCTCGGCAAGCATTCCGGACGTCACGCATTCATCAAAAGGCTTGAGGCGCTTGGCTTCACCCTTGATGCGGAGCAGACCGAGACAGCGTTCAACAAGTTCAAGGTTCTGGCGGACAAGAAGAAGGAAGTTTTTGATGAAGACCTTGAAATGCTTGTGGAGCAGCAGCTTAATGAATCTGTGAAACACTTCTCAGTGGGCACTGTTACCTTCGCAAGCGGCAATGCAGGAATACCTACGGCAACAGTTGAGCTTAAAAACGAGCAGGGCGAAGTGATGGTTGATGCCTCCATCGGCGACGGTCCGGTTGATGCGTGCCTTAAGGCTATTGAGCGCACAACAGGGATAGTCGGAAGGCTGAAAAGCTACAAAATCAATGCTCTTACTGCGGGCAAGGATGCTCAGGGAGAGGTTGTGCTCACCGTTGAGTTCGAGAAGTGCGGCTATGACGTAACAGGCAGAGGCTCAAATACCGATGTTGTTGTTGCCAGTGCCGAGGCTTATGTTTATGCCATGAACAGGTATCTCTCCAGAAAAGACCACAAAAAAGAGATGGAAGATAAGGGAATATGAATAAAACAGTGAAGTAGTTTAGAAAAGGCAGAGCCGTAGTGCTCTGCCTTTTCTATTTTAAATGCCAACACTCCGTATCATTTGTAATGAACGTCAGTCAGTGATATATTCAGTAAAGAGATACAGTCAGGGTTTTTTACGGAGGGGGCTCTATGAAACTCAACACAATCATGGCGCTTATAATTTCATTAGTGGTTGCCTGCGGTATGGCAATAATACTTACTGTCAACTATGTTATCACCAGAAATCAGATGTTTGATTCAGAATTTGAACGTGCCAGAAGTTTCATACTGGCTGCCGAAGGTGTGAGGGAATGGGGCGCGCGCCAGCTTAAGGAAGGCGTTTTTGCTACTGAGGAAATTAAGACCGATGTTCAGAAGTTTCTCTACACTGTACCGGTTATAGGTGCAATAAGGGTTATGGAGTCCAAGTCAGAGGAGGCAGGGCTAAAATTCAAAGTCCCGAAGTTTCAGCCGCGAAATCCGAAAAACCAGCCGGATGCCAAAGAAACGGAAATTCTTGAGATGCTCAGAAAGAAGGATACAGGCACTGGAAATACTCCTGAATATATGTTCTATGACAAAGAGATGGGGATGCTCCGCTACTTTAAAGCCATAAGGCTTACCAAAGAGTGCGAAATGTGCCACGGGGACCCGGCTGATTCCGGTGAACTGTGGGGAACAAACGACGGTACAGACCCCACAGGCGTTAAGATGGAAAATTGGCGTGCGGGTGAGATCCATGGAGCGTTTGAGGTTTTTCTCCCGACAGATACTGCATATGCCATGCTCCGCAAGGGTCTGTACACTTATATAGGCATATTCATACCGATAACCATCGCGCTGATACTGATAATATATGCTCTTAATAAAAAAATGATTTTCAGAAGGCTTGAGGATATGGAGCGTATTTTCAGCACAATAGCTTCCGGTGATTATACAGTGCGGGTGCGCATAAAGAGAAATGATGAGGTCGGTAAGCTCGGTATAGCGGTTAATAGAATGGTGGACGGAACCAGTCAGGCTCTCTCCAATGTTGTTGACAGTATATCAAGCCTCGCCAGCACTGCCGCTCAGCTTGCGAAAAACTCCGAGACTATAGCGAAAAACGCTCAGAATCAGGCTGAACAGGCGGCGAGCACGGCAACAGCAGTTGAAGAGATCAGCGGAACCGTGGCGGAGGTTGCGGAAAACGCTGGGTGTGTTTCCGAAAGCACAAATACTGCAAAAGTAAATGTCACCCGCGGTCATGCTCTTGTTATGGAAACCAGAGATATGATGGAGAAAATAGCCTGCACAGTTGAGGAATCTGCCTCAACTGTCCGTAAACTGGGCGAATCCAGCGAACAGATAGGAGCCATAATACAGGTTATAGATGATATTGCTGACCAGACAAACCTTCTGGCTCTCAATGCGGCCATAGAGGCGGCAAGGGCAGGGGAGCACGGACGGGGTTTTGCCGTTGTTGCGGATGAGGTGCGGAAGCTTGCGGAGAAAACTGTTAAAGCCACTAAAGAAATAGCAGATATGATCCAGAACATTCAGGCAGACACGGGCGGTGCTGTTCTGGGTATGGCTGAAGGTGTTCAGCAGGTTGAGGACGGCAAGGTTAAGGCGGTTGAGGCCGGGGATTCTCTGGGAGTAATTAAATCCAACATGGATGCCGTTGCGGGCGGAGTAGGGCAGATAGCCCGCGCCACGGACGAACAGGCCAATGCCATGGATCTCATGTCCAGAAGCATAGAGAATATCTCTGCTATTTCAGGTGAGAATTCCCATGCGGCTCACGAATCCGCAGAGGCAGTTGAACAGCTCAGCAGGCTGGCATCGGATTTACAGAATATAATTTCAAGGTTCAGGTTATAAAAAGAACTGATGAGGCAAATAGAAATAATTTAAGGATGCTGCGCCGTCTTTACTGTCATTGCGAACGAAGTGAAGCAATCTCATTTAAATGCAATGCTAAGGCGGGACTGTTACGTGAGGTTAAGGGGAGCCCTGAGGCTCCCCTTTAATTGTCTATTTTACTGAAAAGCCCACAACGGCTTCGGGTGTGATAACTCTGAATGTGAAAGATTCCGTAAGGAACAGGTGCACCTTTTCGGAATCGTGGTTGTGGTAGCCCACTGCGAAGTCCTGCCCCACTGTGAGTTCAAGGTCGCCTTCTCTGTCTGCGACGAGAAGAGCACCGTCAACCGCTTCCGAGTACACAACAGAGCCCTTGATCTGCTGTTTGATCAAATCGCCCAGTGTTCCGCCGGGGAAGAGCCGTGCGAGGTATTTCCACAAGGCAGGGCTGACCACAAGGTTAGCGCCGCCGGTGATCCCTTCCTTCATCATGCGTGTCTGAGCTTCGCTCACTGCGTCCACAATGCTGTCCTTGTCCAGCGTCATGGCAATTTTTGACTTGGCAGTAAGCTGGTTCAACCCCACAATACCGCTGTCCTTAAAACCGTTGAATACCGCGTTTTCCTCGAATGCGGCAAGTTTTCTGGCTGCCTCTGTGAGGGGCTCCAGTTCAAGGTCTTTTGCTCCCCTGTCTATGTTGTCCAGTTCCCAAATATCCAGAGAGAAGTTAACCCTAGCCTCAACAAGGGGAAGAACTTTGTGTACGCCGAAGCATACCTCGCCTGCTTTCTGCTTAGAGGGGAGAGCAAGGCGGCCAACGCTTACTGATGTGTAATCTATGCCGTAAGGGCCTTCAACATCCGCAAACTTTCTGGCGGAAAGGTTGGCGGACAGGGTTTCTTTAGCGAGTGTGTTTATCTCTTTCCATGCTGCTGCGCTGATGGGTGCAAAATCTTTTCTGAGCAGATTCATACATTCCTCCTCAATTATTTTTTCTTAAGGCTGCCTATTCCGAGCCCGCCGCTTTCGCCTGCTGCCGGTTCAGCGCCTTCTGCGGAAGCTCCCGAAAGGAATTCATCTTCCACTTCTTTATATCCCTGCTGATAAAACTCTTCCTCCTGAGGATCAAGCTCTTTAAGCAGACGCAGGAATTCTCCGGCGTGTACCTTCTCCTCATCAGCTATATCCATAAGAACCGCCTGAGCCAGCTTGTTATCTGTGGATTCAGCAAGCTGCTGATAAAGCTGGATAGCCTCATACTCTGCCGCCACCATAAAACGGATGGCTCTGACAAGCTCCTGATCGGTAAGTTTGCGATCATGCTTTAAACCGCTGAAAGGATTTCCAAAATCGGGCATTTTAACCTCCTGTCTCCTTTTTACTTAATAATACAATATAAATCGTGATATTTCGCAACGATCATTCATGAGAATTAATATAGTTTTATTTTTTAAAAATACAAAGGATAATTTTTATTATTTAGCTTAAATTCATTAAGAAATCAAATGTGATAGAAAAACTGTTGAAAATAAAGCCGATGCCGAATAGTATTTTATGATTCAATATCATTGAGGTGTTTCATGAAACTCAGCGCTCCGAAATTTATTACATGGCTTCTGGGGACATTTCTGGGGGTTCTCGGACTACTTATCTATTTCGGCGTGGTGAGCATCAGCGTCATGACTTTCAGCCCGTTCTGGCTTGTTGTGGCAGGTTTCGGAATACTCGCCGCCGCTCCTCTCTTCTCTGGTCTTTAGAGCTGTCTGCTATCCTGCATATCTTCTTAAAATCCCCCACAGTCCCCCTTTATCAAAGGGGGAAGTTACTGCCTTCAAAAGTAAAATACTTTCTATGAACACGAGTGAGGCATAAACAGTTCCCTCCACGGCGTGAGCGTGTGAGTAAAAAACACAGGATGTACCGTTTCTGAACTATCATAAATAAAAAAAGCGGCTTCCCCGAATTTCAGGAAAGCCGCTTTGCAGTATCTTGTTAAAATATTCTTATTTTTATTTATGGCATGTGTTGCATGTCTTTTTCACACGCTGTTTCGTGTGGCAGTCGATGCAGAGTTTGTCGTGGAAATCGTTTTTCATGCCTTTTATTTCGCCTACTTCAAACTTGAGAACGCCTGATTCAGGATCAGAGTGGCATTCGGTGCATGCCATCTTCTGAGCGTGCGCAAGGTGCTCAAAGTTTACTGCGGGCTTTGTGGGAGCGGGAACATATTTTTCTGCGATGTTGATTATCTCCATAGCTGAAGCAATGTCCATAAGCTCTGCGGGGTTCCCTGCAAAAGCCGGAGCAGCGGGTGCTGCCTCTGCTGATGCTTTCTGAACGGCAGGAACAGCTTTTTCTTCCGCAACGGGCGCTGTCCATGTATCTATGGCTTCCGTGAGCTCAAGTGCTCTTGTGAAGAGAGCATCAAGGTAGTCAGGGTTGTGAATCCCTTTTGAGCCGTCCATCTCAGCGATTCTGATTATGCGCGCGTATTCATTGAAGAGAGCGCGTTTGCCCATGGGCATGTCGCTTCTTTCAGTGAAAAGCTGTGCATATTTAGCTTTAACTTCCTGAAGTCTCTCAGCGAATGCGGCCTGTGTGTCCGTCATGATGTCAGCGTATGAATCATCATGGCAGGCGATGCATTTGTCTGTGTTGGGGCGTTCAAAGGCAGAGTCGTGGCAGTCTGAGCAGGAGAGGTCGGCCATGTACCATCTCATCTCATCCACGCCTTTAACATATGTGCCTTCCTGAAGGCCTTTCTGCATTGTATGGCAAGCAGCGCAGTCCTCATTTGCGGGAACAGTCTGCACTTTTTCTCTTACTGTGTCGTGGCAGTCGAAGCATGTCTGCATTTTGGGCTTGTTGTAAAGCTCACCGCCATGGGCAACGCCGAGGTGGCAGTTTGTGCAGAGGAGACCTGCGCCTATGTGTTTTGCGTGGTTAGGCTCAACACCTTTGGTTACAGGTTCGCCGGTTATGCTTGCGAGTCCGTATGTTGTTCTGTAGGTGGGGTTCTTAACTTCGTCGATGTTTCTGAAATGGATACCGACTGAGATAAGCTTTTCCCTGCGGAGCTTCTGGTTAACGTCATCCGAGTGGCAGAAAAGACATGCCGCATCCGGAGCAGCGTGTTCTGCCGCAACAGGATCAGTAGCCGCATGTGTGAGAAGCTCAACAATTCTCTCTTCTGAAACGAATATCTGATATAAAAGACTTTTTGTACCGGCTATGACGTGTGCGTCAAGATAACCGAGTACTCCTGGATTGCCGTGACAGTCAAGACAGCTTACGTCCGCCTTGCTGTGAATGTTTTTGTCCCATGTGTAGTGTTCGCCCCGTACGCCGACTCTCTGTTCTGCATGACACGTTTTACAGAATGTGTCCGTACTGGTCATGTGCATAGCCTCAAGACCGCCAAAAGTGGCTCCCACAACAATAACAATTATGGCAAGTACGAAGATGAGAGGGTCTTTACGGCTGAAGTTTTTGAGTTTCTGCCACATTAAAAGCCTCCGTTATGGTGAAAGAAGGGCAGGAAGCCCCCTTGCGGAAATTCCTGCCCTTTTATTGGTGCCTGTTAATTAAACAACAAGAAGAAGGATAAGTGCAACTACGAGTGCGTAGATTGCGATTGACTCGATAAGTGCAAGACCGATGATCATAGTAGTGGAGATTTTACCGGATGCACTGGGGTTTCTGGAGATACCTTCAACTGCGCCGCGGATAGCGTTACCCTGACCCATACCGGTTCCGAGAGCTGCTATACCCATACCGAAGCCTGCTGCTATGTAGTGTGCCCATTTGTAAGTTTCGCCGCCTTCTGCTGCGAATGCGCTTACTGAAAATACAGCCATGATTGCTGCTACGTTGAAAAGAATTTTTGCTGTTTTAGACATTTAAGTCCTCCTGAATATTAGTTTATCTCTTAGTGTGCTTCTTCAAGTGCACCACTGATATAGATCATTGAAAGCATCATGAACACATATGCCTGAAGGGCACCTGTGAACATGCCGAGCATAACCATGGGCAGGGGTATAAGGAAGGGTACGAGCATGAAAAGAATAACTATAACAAGCTCCTCACCGAACACGTTACCGAAAAGCCTCATGGAGAGGGACATGGGTCTGGCCAGGTGACCAATGACCTCGATAATGAACATAAGGGGGGCAAGAAAAGCCACGGGGCCGAGGAAATGCTTGATGTAGTGTGCGCCGTGTTTCTTAATGCCTATCGCCTGATAAGTAAAAAATACTACCAGAGCGGGTGCTATGGTTGAGTTAAGGTTGGATGTGGGAGCCAGAAATCCGGGTATAAGCCCCATCCAGTTGGAGAAAAGTACATAAACACCTATACCGAAAATGAGGGGTATGTAGGGTTTTCCTTCCTCGCCCATGAGTTCAACGCCCATGTTGTAAACTGCGCCCACAGCCATCTCGAAAGCGCCCTGGGTTCTGCCGGGGATTTCGCTGCCTTGTCTGGAGGCTATGCTTCCGAGGAAAAGGGTGAACAGCATAACAAGGAAAGTCATCATGACATGCCAGTATGTGTGCCCTATGTCCGCGGGAAAAAGCATGGAAATATTAAGGGGGTGTTCCATCTCTAAATTCTCCGTAAAAACAATTTAAAACTTTTAAGGTCAGGCGAAAGTCAAGCCGACCCGCCGCATCCGTCTGATGTATCATCAGTTTCGGCGCGGTAGTGATGAATGGCGACCGGAAGAATACTAAGGGGTACGACAGAGATCCCTACGAGTATGCCAATCATGCTGACGCGGAGGTATTCATAAGCAGCCCAGACAGCGACTCCGGTTCCCAGCAGCCTTATTTGAGTATTAAAGGCCAGTGCACCGAAAATCTTACCTTCAAAAGCACTTGTTATCTTCCGTGAGAGCATGAAAAAGTTCAGAGCGGCAATCATATAACCGCACAGAACCCCGGCCGTGAAACTTTTATTAAAAAAGATCGTGCATACTGTATACAAGATAGCGAAAAAGATCAATGAAAGAATGAAGATTTTATTTGTTATCTTCATCAAAAACGCCGGCTTTTTTCATAAAATAAATCATGTTTTTAAATCCCGCAGCTATTCCGAAGAGCATGAAGATAAAGGTAAGAACGGGTTTAGTGCCGAAAAACTTATCAAGCCACCAGCCCATCCCTGTTCCGATGAGGATGCTGAACACGAAAGACATACCTATTGAACTGGCGTGCATTAGCCTGTCGGCTTTTTTGATTTTTGATTCCGGCTTATCTTTTTCTTCGCTGTTCATAACACGCTCCCTCAGAAGCGGACATTAGCATACGGCGCTGTTTTTCTCAAGAAGTTCCGGGTCCGTAAAATTACCTGATGATTAAAAAAAGATGTATTGATCGTCCGGCTTTACGTGATATAAATATTAAACAACCGGAGGAACCTATGAAGCTTAGCCCTAACGAACTTGCAATCATGTTTCTTTCGCTGGGTATTTTGCTTTTCACAGCCAAGCTTTTCGGTGAAATAGCCAAGAAATACGGCCAGCCTTCCGTTCTGGGCGAAATTCTTGCGGGGATAATCCTCGGCCCCACAGTTCTCGGTTTCTTTGCTCCTTCGGTCACTGATTTCCTTTTCCCAGCAGAAGGGCTCCGCAAAGTGGTTATGGACAGCATAGCCACTATCTCAATTGTTCTTTTCCTCCTTGTTGCGGGTATGGAAGCTGATATAGGCACAATCAGAAAGCAGGGAAAGCAGGTTTTCAGCATAGGTATTTCAGGCATCGTGGTTCCTTTTGCTATGGGCTTCGCGGTGACATATTTCTTTCCAGGACTCTTCGGGATGGAGGCAGGGAGCGAGGCGCTTTTCTTTGCTCTTTTCATAGCCACCGCTCTGGCAATATCTGCCTTGCCTGTAATCGCCAAGACTCTGATGGATCTGAATTACTACAAGAGTGAGCTGGGCATGCTCATTGTAGCTTCCGCTATTTTTAACGATATTGTGGGCTGGATGATGTTTGCCGCGGTGCTGAGCCTCGCCGGGAAAGGCGATGTCAACCATATGCCGATATATGTAACCATAACGCTGACACTGCTTTTCACCTTCTTTATGATAACAGTCATGCGCAGGCTGATTCATAAGATACTTCCGTGGGTTCAGGCGCATTTCAGCTGGCCGGAGGGGATTCTGGCGTTTTCGCTGGCTCTCACCATGATCGGTGCTGCAGCAACGGAGATGATAGGGATTCACGCTATCTTCGGGGCTTTTCTGGTGGGGCTCGCTCTGGGTGACACCCACCATTTCAGGGAGAAAACAAGAACCATAATAGAACAGTTCGTCTCGGCATTTTTCGCACCGCTTTTCTTCGCCAGTATCGGTCTTAACGTAAACTTCGTAGCCAATTTCGATTTTACCATAACAGCAGTTTTTCTCGTGATAGGGACAATAGGCAAGGTTGTCGGATGCAGCGCCGCAGCCCGTTTTTCCGGTGAGGGCAAAAGGGAATCTCTGGCCATAGGCTTTGCCATGAACGCCCGCGGGGCAATGGAGATAATTCTGGGGCTTGTTGCGCTTAACTTCGGGCTGATAAACGAGAAGGTTTTCGTGGCGCTGGTGATACTCGCCATATCCACCTCCATGCTCAGCGGACCTGCTATGAAGAAGCTCCTTAAACTCAAAAAGAGCTTTAATTTCAGAGACTTTCTGGAACCTAAGGCATTTGTTTTCATAGATCAGCCTGTGGATAAATATAAGGCGATAGACATTCTCAGTGATTCACTGTCCATCTGCACTGGCGAACACTTCAGAACTATCAGAAACGCAGTGGCGGAAAGAGAGAGCATTATGCCCACGGGGCTTAAGAACGGTGTGGCTATCCCCCACGCCAGGCTGAAACACCTCAAAAAACCTGTGATAGCAACGGGAATAACCACCCACGGAATAGACTTCGGCTCAACAGACGGGCATCCGGCGCATTGTATATTCCTTATCCTGACTCCGGCGGATGATAATATTATTCAGCTTGAGATTCTTGCCGAAATAGCCAGAACATTTAAGGAGAGCGGTTTTGACTCCAAAACCGTCAAGCCTGTCAATTACACTGAGTTTCTTTCCATGATAAAAAGCAACGGCGGGGCATAAGAAAGGAGCCCGAAGGCTCAGCAGTTTGCTGACAAAGTCTTCTTAGAAGTAGAAAGCCTGTATCTGAATAAATCCACCCCAGCCCTCCGTTACGAAAGGAGGGCGTTTTGCTTTTAGCAGCATGCAAAGGGGGACAGGAGGTGGATTTTACAGATTTTTATCCGATCTCTTTCAGACTGTCGTAATGGGCGGCGATTGTTTTTGCCAGATCCTCGTCCGTATGTGCTGCGGATACAAACATGCACTCAAACTGGGCAGGTGCAAGGTTCACGCCTCTTTTCAGCATTGCGTGGAAGAAGGCGGCATATTTCTTTGTATCTGACTTAACTGCCTGAGCGAATGATTTAACCTCGCCGTCCGTAAAGAACATGCAGCCGAGTGATTCAACGCTGTTAAAAGCGTATTTGAGGCCGAGTTTTTCGCAGTTTTCCCTGAAGCCGTTCCAGAGTACGTCTGATTTCACTTTCAGTGCCTCATAAAAACCGGGCTGATTGAGCTTTTTCAGCGTAGCAAGCCCTGCCGCTGTGGCAAGGGGGTTTCCTGATAAGGTTCCCGCCTGATAAACAGCGCCAACGGGGGAAATCTGCTCCATAATCTCTTTTCTTGCGCCGTATGCGCCCACAGGGAGACCGCCGCCTATTATTTTACCCATGGTGGTAAGATCCGGCATGATGTTGTAGTATTTCTGCGCACCGCCTGCACTCATGCGGAAGCCTGTGATAACCTCGTCAAAAAGAAGGAGGGCGCCTTCCTCTGCGCAGAGGTTTTTGAGGCTTTCAAGGAACCCTTTTTCAGGGAGGACAAGCCCCATGTTTCCTGCTGCGGGTTCGACGAGAACGCAGGCAATTTTGTCTTTATTCTCTTTGAAAAGCGCTCTCACGCTGTCAATGTCGTTATACTGCGCTATGAGGGTGTGCTTGGCGAAATCCGCAGGAACACCGGGGCTTGAGGGCTGGTTGAAGGTGAGAAGCCCGCTTCCCGCTTTAACGAGAAGACTGTCGGAGTGACCGTGGTAGCAGCCTTCAAACTTCACAATGGAGTCTCTCTTAGTGTATGCTCTGGCAAGGCGGATGGCACTCATCAGCGCTTCTGTTCCGGAGCTCACAAGGCGCACCATCTCAACGGAGGGAACCATCTCAGTGATGAGTTTGGCCATGTTCAGTTCGTTCACCGTGGGCGCACCGAAGCTTGCGCCTTTTTCTGCTGCTTCCTTGATGGCTTTGAGCACGTCATCGTCGGTGTGGCCGAGGATCATGGGGCCCCATGAGCATACGTAATCTATGTATTCCTTTCCGTTAACGTCATATATTTTGGAGCCCTTCGCCCTGTCTACAAAAACGGGCTCTCCGCCTACTGAGCCGAAGGCTCTCACGGGGCTGTTGACACCGCCGGGCATGTATTTGCACGATTCCTGAAAATAATTCATCGCATCCTCCGAAAAAATGAATTCTCTGGCTGAATCATAATAGAAATAAGCCAAACGTACAAGAGAATATGCCCGCAAGTTTGCTCTGCCGTCCCCGTACAATTTATCTGTTTCTTAAAAGTTATATTATGATAAGATATGCCATGAATATAGCTTTTATTAACTTCAACAAGAGATGGGCAGGGGTGAAAACCTGGACTGTGGACTACGGTCAGGAGCTGGTTAAGCTGGGTCACCGTGTGGTCATGATTATCCGTAAAGGAACCGGGCATAAAGATATATACGAATCCGCCGGTTTTACCGTTTATGAAATCCGCGCAGGAATGAAATATAACCCGTCCACTATATATAAGCTCTCCAAGATACTCATAAAAAACGATGTAGATGTTTCTGTAGTGAATATATCCAAGGATCTCAATATAGGCGCAACGGCCTCAAAGCTTTCGGGCATTCCCGTTGTTCACCGGATAGGTCTGATAAATGACATCCGCAACAGGTTTGAGGACAGGGCGCTGCACAAAACAATTGTTGACGCTGTTGTTGTTCCCAGCCATTTCCTTAAGGCGGAACTCAGCGAAATTAAATGGTTTAACACTGCCAAAATCAATGTTATCCCCAACAGTAAGATGGCTGAGAATTATCCTGTTCCCGAAAGAAAGGGTGAAGGAAAGGTTTTCGGCATAACAAGCAGGCTTGACGCCTCAAAGGGGCATGACCTGCTTCTGGAGGCTTTCAGCAGGGTGCTGAAGGAGATTCCCGATGCAACGCTTAACATAGCCGGAACAGGCAAGAGGGAAGGGCGTATAAGGGAGCAGATTAAGGAACTGGGGCTTGAGGACAGTGTTACGCTGCACGGGTTCATTAAGGATATACCCGCTTTTCTCTCCGGGCTTGATGTCTACGTTCTCACCAGCCTTGAGGAGAGCTTCGGCAATACTGTGCTGGAGGCTATGTTCGCTGCACTGCCTGTAGTTTCATTCGATACCGGCGGTGTGCCGGAGGTTCTCGGCGGAACGGGAATACTCACTCCCACGGGTGATGTTGAGGCTCTGGCGGAAAAGATGATTATCACTGCCCGTGATGCCGCACTCCGCAGAGAAAGGGGCGAGGCCGCCAGAAAAAGAGCCGAAGAGGTCTACGACCTGAAAAAGAATACACACAGGCTTGTTGAACTTCTGGAAGAGGTTATCAGCCCTCGCTGAACTGCATTTCATAAAGTCTGGTGTATATCTCAGACCTGCCTATGAGGTCATCATGCCTGCCTGTTGACTCTATCCTGCCTTTATCCATAACCACAATCATATCCGCGCTTAGTATGGTGGAGAGCCTGTGCGCTATCACAAAGCTTGTGCGCCCCTTCATAAGGTTCGTAAGCGCCTGCTGAACTATGCGCTCGGACTCAGTGTCAAGGGAGCTCGTTGCTTCGTCCAGAATGAGGATGGGCGGATTGATAAGCAGAGCGCGGGCAATGGTGAGGCGCTGCCTCTGACCGCCGGAGAGCCTGTCGCCCCGTTCGCCGATCATTGTTTCAAACCCTTCGGGAAGCTTCATGATGAAATCGGTGGCGTATGCCGAATCAGCCGCGGCTTTTATTGCTTCATCGGTGATGTCTGACGCGCCGTAGGCTATGTTGTTCTTTATCGTGTCATTAAAAAGGTACGGCTCCTGAGAGACTATGCCGATGTTGCGTCTGAGTGAGTATACATCAAACTCCCGCACGTCTGTTCCGCCTATGGTGAGGCTGCCGCCCGTCACATCGTAAAATCTGGGCAAAAGGCTGGCGATTGTGGTTTTTCCCGCACCGCTGGAGCCGACAAGAGCCACGGTCTGTCCGGGTGTAACCTTAAGGCTGAAATCGTTTATTACCTTTTCAGAATGTCCTCTGTAGCTGAAAACGACATTCCTGAATTCTATGTCTTTCCCGTGCGCGCTGCATTCCTGAGTTCCGTTGTTATCAAGGATTTCATTGTCAATATCCATGATATGGAAGAATCTTTCCGCCGCAGTGATCGAGTTTTGTATGGTGTAGTTTTCCTGATTAATCTTTTTAAATGGTTCAAACATCATGGCAAATGCGGCAATGAATGAGAAGAAAGTACCGGGGGTGGATTCCCCGCTGATTACCTTTGATCCGCCGTAGTAAATTATTACCGCCAGAGCCAGACCGGAGATTATGTCCATGAGCGGGGAACCGATAGCCGCGACTTTTGCGCGCTTTATCTGATAGAGCGTTTCCTGATCGTTTTCGCGGGCGAATTTGCCGGACTCAAACTTCTCCATGACAAAGGCCTTAACAACCTTTATCCCGGAGAATGATTCCTGCAGCACACCTGCGAGGGTTCCCATCTTTTCGTGCCCTTTGGAACTGTATTTCTTAGTTTTTTTGCTGGTTTTTCTGATCAGTATCATCATAAACGGGATAGCGGCAAGGCCGTACATGCCGAGCTCAAAATCCTGATAAAAAACAACGCCGATAAGGAATATAACAGTGAAGCTGTCCTTCATAACATTGATCAGCGAGGGGATGGCGGATTTTACCTGGTTGATGTCGTTGACTATTCTGGACATCATATCCCCTGTGCTGTTGTTGTCGTAATAGCTCATGGGCAGGCGGATCATTTTTGCATAGAGATCATAACGCATCTCCTGAACAACTTTCAGGCCTATTTTCCTCAGCAGATACAGCTGCATAAAGCGGAAAACGCCCCTGAGCAGGAATATGCAGGAGACGATAACAGGTATTGCAACCAGCATTTCCTTATTCTGCTTGATGAATATGTCGTCCAGAACGTGCTTGAGAATGTATGCGGAAGCGCCGTCTGTTCCTGCAACAAAGAGTGAGGAAACAACAGCGAAAAAAAGCAGAAACAGATGCTTTCTGAAATATGCCCAGATTTTTTTAATTATACCCATAACGCCTCGTAAAAGGGTTATGATAATAGGAAACGGCATCTGCCGCAATGATATATTTTGTGAAGGGCTCATAACAGCCCCCTGTCGTCATTACCTTTGGCAGGCAGGGGGATGCGCTTAAATTTTTAGTGGCTGTGACCGCAGGAGTGGCCGCCTTCATGCCCTGAGCAGGAGGCGGAGCCGAGTTCAGTCAGAGTTCCGTTTCTGAATGCATCAAGGTTTTCCTGCACGGTGATGCCCTTTGCCTGATAAACCTTAGTGCGGAGGCTGTTAAGCTTTGCTATTGCTCCTGCGCCTATGCCGCCAACAACCACAGCGTCAATGCTTTTTCCTGCGAGAGCCAGTGCGGGGTTGCATGCGCCGTGCACATGTTCAAGGTCTGCGTTATTCACCATGCTTACCGTGTTTGTCTCACTGTCTGCAACTATGAAAGCCGGTGCTGAGCCGAAATGACCGTAGACCCTGCTTTCCAGCCCGTTGTCATGTGAGATGGGGAAACAAATTTTCATGTTCTTTACCTCCAAATAGTTAAAAGAAAGATTATGCACATATGATAGTATTCTCTGTGTAAAAGGAAAGTAAAAAATAAGAATTTACTTTAAAAAAGTTTGTCTTTTTTATACCTTAGAAACTCAGAAGTATGCTGCCGAGGAGTATGTAAGTTGTTTTTTCCTATTAAGGACAATGTGCCGTCAAGAACCTTTCCGTTTGTTAACTGGATGATAATTATAGCAAATATAGCCGTATTTGTTTACCAGCTGGGGCTGGGGTATGAGCTTAACTGGTTTATTTATGAATACGGTCTGGTTCCGAAAAGGGTTACTCATTATGAATCGCTGCTGAATGACAGCGTTCTCCCTTTCTTTACCCATATGTTTATGCATGGCGGGTTCTTTCATATTTTCAGTAATATGTACATCCTGTTCATCTTCGGTGATAATGTTGAGGACAGGTTGGGGCATGCCAGATATTTGCTTATGTATGTGCTTTTCGGTCTGTTTGCCGGAGTAAGCCAGTTTCTTCTTTCATACGATTCGCTTATACCTATGGTCGGCGCAAGCGGTGCTGTGGCCGGGGTTATGGGCGCTTACATGGTATTTTATCCGAAGGCTAAGGTTAAGTCGCTTCTGATAATAATAATTTTTATAACATTTGTGGATATTCCCGCGGTTTTCTATCTGCTGTTCTGGTTTCTGATCCAGTTTATAAACGGAACAGTCTCTGTCGGTTATGACGGCGGCGGGGTTGCATGGTGGGCGCATGTGGGCGGATTCATTTTCGGACTGCTGTACGCTGTGCGTTTTAGGAACAGAGAAAAAGAAGTTTATATATAAACAGGAGTAATATATATGTGTTTGGGTTTTCCCGGAAAACTTATTGAGATGGATGATTTCAAAGCCGTTGTGGATATTGACGGCACAAGAAGAGAGGTTTCCCTTATGATGCTGCCCGATGAGGTGGTGCTGGGGGATTATGTTATGGTTCACGCAGGGTTCGCAATCGCAAAGATGGACCCGGAAGAGGCGCTGAAGACGCTTGAGGCGCTGAGAGAATTTGCTGATATGCTCGATGAGGAAGGTCAGCTGTGAAATTCGTAAAAGACTTCCGCGACAGAGAGCTTGCGGAAAAACTGCTCACAGCCATAAACCGCGAGGCGGATTTTTCCCGTGTGTACAGGTTTATGGAAGTATGCGGCAGCCACACAATGGCGGTTTCACGTTTCGGCCTGCGCAGCCTTCTTCCTAAAAATATAGAGCTTGTCTCTGGTCCCGGCTGTCCGGTGTGCGTAACACCTCAGTGGGAGATTGATGCTATATTTGAGATAGCCTCAAGGGATGACGCGACCATTGTCACCTTCGGGGATATGATCCGTGTTCCCGGAAGCAGGGGGGAGAGCCTCCAGAAACTCAGAGCGGACGGCGCTGATATACGCATAGTTTTTTCTCCGCTGGACACGCTCAAAATAGCAGAGGAAACGGGCAAGAACACAGTCTTCATCGGCATCGGCTTTGAAACCACAGCCCCCACAGCCGCGGCTCTGGCGAAGACGGTGAAGGAACTGGGCAGAACGAATGTCTTTGTTGCGCCGTTCTGTAAGACAGTGCCGGAGGTTATGGATGTTCTCCTTGCGGACGAAACGCTGGAGATTGACGGCTTCCTCTGTCCCGGCCATGTTTCAGTGGTTACAGGGCTTGATATATACAACGCAGTTACGGCACAGAAAAGAAGTGCGGTCGTAACGGGTTTTGAGCCCCTTGATATACTCTCGTCCGTCCTTGAAATGGTGCGTCAGCACAACAGGGGCGAGTATGAGGTGAAAAATTTCTATACCAGAGCGGTTAGGAATGAGGGGAACACAAAGGCGCAGGCTCTTCTGAAAGAGGTTTTTTATCAGGCAGATACCGACTGGCGCGGTCTGGGGCGCATTCCGAAAAGCGGGCTGCGTTTCAGAGATGAGTATAAGTCTGTGGATGCGCTGGCAAAATTTGGCATAGCCGAAACCGGAGTTACCGACCTGAAAGGCTGTAAGTGCGGTGACGTGCTTAAAGGGAAGATGAAACCCTCCGCATGCCCGATGTTTGACAACGGATGCACACCTCAGAACCCTTACGGCCCCTGCATGGTCTCTTCCGAGGGCTCATGCTCGGCGTATTATAAATACGAGAGATAAAGTTTTCTAATCCACTTGAGTGCAAAGAAAAAACGTCCGTCATTCGTCATTCTGAGCGAAGCGAAGAATCTCAACCTGTTTCTGGGATTCTTCATCCTACGGATTCAGAATGACGCACGCTTACGCAGAGTTACTTTGAGGAGCGTCAGCGACGCTCCTTCCTTCTCATCGCTATTCTGGCCATTCCGGCAAGAGCAAAAAGAGCTATGGGCATGTTGGCGCTTCCCCCTGCGGAGCATCCGCCTTTTGGTTCGCCGTCATCATCGCCTGAGCCTCCGCCGTTGTTGCCTCCGCCGGTATTGTTGTCAGATGTGGCTACTCCAGTACCGTTGACATTAAAGCTGGTTGAAATACCAGCATCGGTTGTGATTGTTACTGTTCTTGTTGTTGACCCGGCAGTGGTAGGGTTGAAGGTTATGTAAAATGTTGCTTCGTTTCCGGCGTTGAGAGTGTAAGGGAGCACAGGACTCCTTGTTGTATCAATCAGGAAAGGGGACACTGACTGAATATTGATTATGTAGCTGACCTGACCGCTGTTTCTGATCCTGAAAGACTGAGTGGTACTTGTATTGATATTGGCTGAACCGAAGTTCAGCGTATTATTAGTGAGGTTTGGCACATCAATAGATGCCTGTTGAGCGGTTCCTGTGAGATATATTGTTCTGTAGCCAGCATTAGAAATAATTTCAAAGCTTGTATTGAATGTTCCGTTAGAAGTAGGTGAGAAAGTGACATTGTACGTTTGTTCAGTGTTGGGATTAATCTCCTGATAGTTATTATCGCAAGCGGTAATTTCACTAGGAAGATTGATATAGGAGAACGGCGCTGAAAGTGAACTGAAGCATTTCAGTTTGAGTTTGTCATCCCCTGTGTTTTTAATTCTAAAGCTTTTTTGCAAGGTTGTAGATGTATTTATATTGCCGAAGTTTATCTGTGCTGGGTTAAGTATTGTTCCGGTTTCACTGTAAAGAGTAATCTGTGGCTGACCAAGGGCGTAGCGTATGGCGTATATATCGGATCCGCAGGGCTGGTTACTTCCGGTTCCGCAGGTATTTTTGCTTAAGTTTCTTGCATCCGCCCACACGGAGATAAATCTCTGGCTGAATGCATTGTAAGCTGTAGAGGGGCTCTGTTGGTTGTATTGGTTTGTAGTAAGCGGGAAATTGCTTCCGCTGAGTGAACCTGAACCGTTAACAAACTGACCGAAGACATCTATATTTTCAAGAGATGTTGCGCCTGTTCTTGCATCTGCCCATGTTACAAGGAAGCGTCCGTTGGTGCTGTCGTATGTTATATTGGGGTTTGTTTGTCCATGTTCTACCGACTCATAGTCAAAGCCTATCTGAAAGTTTCCTGAGTAGTAGCTGCCTGTGGAGGAAAGAAGCTGTCCGTATATTTTAGGCTTAACTGATGTGGCGTGTCTTTCCCATGCTATGAGATAGCGCTGTAAGACACTATCAAATTTTATTATAGGAGAGTGGTTTGAGACACTTAATGTTGCGGAGTTAACTCTGCGGTAGCCAGTGTTGTCAGTCAGTTCCGGTAAAGTGAATGCATATATGTTAGAGCTTGTATCAACTTCCAAATTTTGCCACGATGTGGGCTTAATGTCACCGTTGTTGTCCTCGCAGCCGAAGGTGTGCTCATTTTTTAATGCTTCAAAAACAACCATGCATTGTCCTGTGTTGGAGCAGTCAATGCTTGGGTTTTCCAGATTGGAGTATCTTTCAACTTTTATGGTTTCCTCATCACTTGTTGATTCAAAATGCGTAACTTTCATTGTAGTGCTTCCGTTGGTGAGCGTACTTGATGTATCTGCAGTACGCATAAAGTCGGAAGCAAAAGGCGATGGGTTAGTAAGGTTAGCCGTTGTTACAGAGGCAAATCCGAGATAAGAGTGATCAGAGATAGTCTGCCCTGCCCATACTTCATTTGGGGGGGTGGTATTCATGCACAGGTGCTCTATAAAATGTGCTTGTGCTCTCTGTTCGAGCCATACAAAATAGAATGTTCCGTTGTAAAATTTGATGAACGGTGATTCTCTGGTAATCAGACCGTCACCGGGTGTGCTGTTGGTGAAACCGAAATATTTTTCATTGCCAAGTGCCACTGTGCACGTTGATGTATCGGTAAGTGACATTGTTTTAAAGAATATTTTTCCGCCGGTTGCATCCCCTCTGTCGTCCTGCCATGTGACCACAGCTATATTGGTTACATCGTCAAAGGCAACTTTGGGTGCAACCTCCATTCCGTTGGTAGATGAAACAATAATCTCCGAACCACAAGGTGTTCCGTCAGCATTTATATATTTTGCGTATATATCGTTCCCTTTTCCGGGTGTACCTGCATTTCTTTCATCTTCCCACACTGTGAGCCATTTATTATGACCATTAAGGTAGATAACTTCCGGCTCATTCTGGTTAAGTTCGGCATTTGTAACTGCTATTCCGTCGCCATCCTCCTCAAATGTGCCGAGGGTGTGGGAAATGCCGTCTTCAACGAAACGCTGAACAACGCTCACATCCCCTTTGCGGAACTCCGCCGTGTCCCCGCTTCCGCCGGAGCCGCAGGAAACAGTTATCAGAAGTGAAAGAATAAGCAGTAAAAACTTAAAATGACGCATAAATACAACCTCGCAGGGAGTTTCATTCTATATCAGTATCGGCGGCGGGGATGAAATATAAATATGAAATGCCCGCAAAACAGCCGCTTATATATTTTATTTGATCTCATTCGGATAAACAACACGGAATACAGTTCCGAGTGTTTCGGATGAAGAAAACCCCACCCGGCCTTTAAGGTATTTTTCGGTCAGAAGCTTAACACTGTGGGTTCCCAGTCCTCTGCCCGCGCCTTTTGTGCTGACGTTCCTGTGGAACAGCCGTGCCTGAATTTCTCCGGGTATGAACCCTTTGTTATATACCCTGAACTCAACTCCGTCATCCGTGGGATATGAACCTATCTTCACTGTTCCGCCCGCCCCGACAGCCTCAAGTGCATTTTTAAGAAGGTTGCCCAGCACCCTTTTAAGTATGGTTTTATCAGTAGTAAACCGGATCTCGGAACCTGCGGGGTCGATGATTATACTTTTATCAATGCAGGCTGTTCCCGCGGAATAGAGGGTTTGAAGTTCGCCGAGTATTTCAGTTGCGGAAACAGTTTCAGGCCTTATATTCAGCCCGCCGTTTTCCGCCTCGAATATCAGCTTGTGGGAGCGTATCTCATCTGTGAGGCTCACTGAGGTCATGCGCATTATGGCGGCAAGTTCTTTTATCTCCTCAAAGGATTCGGCAGATTCCAGAATATCAGAAGCTGTGCTGATTCCCGAAAGCATATTCATTATATCATGGAAAAACAGCCGCTCCAGCACGGCCTTTTTCTTTGAATCACTGAGATCTTTTATATAAACGAAGAGATAAAGCAGACCGTCCATCTTCATCGGAGAGGATGTGACCCTGAGCTCCATAACGTCGCCGTTGTTTTTTAATATGCTGCATTCTCTGGCGGATTTAATCTCTCTGAGGCTTTCCTCAATCGCTCTGTTTCCGCCGCAGTGCTTGCAGAATTCCATTGTTCCGCACTGGTCGTGTGAGGTTATTGCGTGGGAGCAGCCGAGGATTTCGCCGGGAAGCCTTCCGAGAAGCTCTTCCGCCTGTCCGAGAACAGAGGCAGCGGCGGAGTTCAGTGTGACCAGCCTTCTTTCATGATTGAGAATAATCACAGGCTCCGGCACGGCATCTGCGATAAATTCAACCGCGTGCCCGCAGCCGGACAGATCCGCTGCATCAGTCTTATAACTTTCAGGGTAAGTATCGGTTATCGGTTTCATTTACATGAAGCCTACCACATGAATCGGCTTTTTGTATCAAGAAAGTTGCAAAACTGAGCAAAAACTAATAATCTTCTGAACATAAATAAAACGACAGGAAATATATAATGAAAAAGATAGGTCTGGCAGAGGGGGGCGGCGGAAGCGCCACCAATAAATTTATAAAAGAGCTTTTTATCTCGCGTCTCGGCAATGATGCTTCGGAAAAAATGCCGGATGCTGCCCATGTTGAAACAGGCGGCAGAACAGCATTCACCACGGACAGTTTTGTGGTGCGCCCTGAGTTTTTTCCCGGCGGGAATATAGGCAAGCTGGCAGTCTGCGGAACAGTGAACGATCTCGCCGTGAGCGGCGCTGAGGCGGAATACCTGTCTCTGGGTGTGATTATTCCGGAAGGGTATGAAGCGGAAAAGCTTGAGAAAATAGTGGACGCTATAGCTGAAACTGCGAAAAAAGCAGGGGTCAAAGTTGTCTGCGGAGATACGAAAGTTGTGGAAAAAGGCGCTGCGGACGGTCTTTTCATAAATACCGCAGGCATAGGCAGGGTGGTAAAGGACTGGACAGCATTTGAAAATATAAAGGACGGCGATGCGGTTATCCTGACCTCGGACATGGCGCGCCACGGGATGAGTGTTCTCCTCGCCAGAGGCGAGCTTGGGTTTGAGGGGAATATCGAGTCAGACTGCGCTCCGCTGAACAAAATGCTGGAAGCTCTTCATGAATATGATGTTCACTTCTGCCGTGATGCCACAAGGGGCGGAGTGGCGGCTGTCCTCAATGAGATAGCCGAAGGCGCGAAAAAGGGGTTTCTCATCCGTGAAAACGATCTCCCGCTGAGGCAGGATGTGGGAAATTTGTGTGAAATACTCGGTTTTGACCCTCTGTCTGTTGCGAATGAGGGATTAGCTGTTATACTTGTATCAGCTTCGGACGCTTCCCATGTCATTGAAAGGCTGAAAAGTTTCGAGGAAGGCAGGAACGCGTGCGTTATCGGTTTTGTAAATGGAGAAGGGCGTGTTATACTTGAAACGGCTGTCGGCGGCAAACGTGTGGTGGATATGCCTGCGGGTGAGCTTCTTCCCCGTATTTGCTAGCCTGATCCTCGCCTGTTCGCAGGGCGAAAAAACTTTTCCCATAATCGAACAGAAATGCGGCAAATGCCACAAAGCTTCTGTTGTTTATCAGAAAGACCGCACCGAGGAGGACTGGAAAAGGGTTCTCCACGGCATGAAGATGCGCGGTCTTGTTATAACCGATCAGGAAGAAAAGGACGTTATGAAGGTTCTGACCGGGAACTTTCTGTTAAAGAATTAAAATAATCTGCCGAAATTTGACTCAGGATAGTGATATGATTGAAATAGATTGGGGAAAGCAGGCGGGTCTTCTCCCTGTTGTTGTGCAGGATGAGGAAACCAAAGACGTGCTTATGCTTGCTTATGCTAATAAAGAAGCGCTTGAGCTTACAAAAGAAACAGGATACGCACACTACTTTTCCAGAAGCAGAAACGAGCTCTGGAGAAAGGGCGGAACTTCGGGTAACCTCCAGAAGGTTGTTTCGGTGAAGCTTGACTGCGACGGGGACACACTGCTTTACATCGTAAATCAGACCGGCGCTGCCTGCCATACCGGAGAAAGAACCTGTTTTTTTACTGAGCTTTACCGGGGAGTATAGATGTTGGGCGGAAAACAGCAGCTTATCGGTGTGGATATAGGCAGCAGTTCGGTAAAAATTGTCGAGCTGAAACCGAAGAAGAAAGGTTACGTGGTTAAAAGCGCTGTTGAGGTTGCTCTTACCCCCGATGTTATAGTGGAAGGCGCTATTATGGATTACGGCGAAGTCGCCGGAACCGTTGCGCAGGCCTTCAAATCAGGTAAATTCTCTTCAAAAAATGTCGCCGCAGGCCTCAAAGGGAGCGCGGTGATAGCCAAAAGACTTTCTGTTCCCATAACCGATCAGGATGAACTGCGCGAAACCTTCATGTGGGAGGCGGAGCAGTATATCCAGATGGATATTGAGGATGTCAGCATAGATTACGAAACAGTTGAGGTGGACGAAGCCAAAGGTGAGACCGACCTTGTTCTTGCTGTTGCCAGAAAAGACCTTATTGTTGACTTCAAGTCCGTTCTGGAGGCGGCCAAGCTTAAGCCTCTGGTGATAGACCTTGAGGTGTTCGCCATGATGAACGCCTTTGTGGCAAACTACGAAACGGACGATGAGGCCGCTGTTCTGGTAAATATAGGTCATTCCACAACGCTCATCACCATCATCAGAAACGGAAACTATGAATTTTCCAGAGAGGTGCTCAAAGGGGGCAAAAACCTCTGTGAAATGATAAGCCAGTCCCTCTCCATACCTTACGGCGAGGCGGAAAGGATGATGAAAGACACCGCCGCCATAGAATCCGATGAAAACCTGAAAGACACCGTAAGCTCCTTTAACTCCCAGATTGCAATGGAAATCAAGAACTCCATAGAAATGTTTGACACTGCGAGCCAGTCAAAACCTGCCAGATGCTTCATCTGCGGCGGGGCGGCTGTTCTGCCCGGTCTGCGCGAAAGGATAGAGAAGGCTGTGGAGGCGGATGTCTCCCTCTTTGACCCCTTTGCCAGAATGGAGATAGCCGGTTCGGCGGACAAAGGTTTGATAGAAGAGAAGCTTCACTCCTTCGCAGTGGCGGCGGGGCTTGCTCTCCGGAGCGCGGGGGAAAAATGATAAGGGTTAACCTGCTGGGCAGGAAGCGTAAAAAGAAGGTCAAACCGATACAGATCGAGCTGAGCGCTTTTGTTCTGGCGGTTGCTGCCGTTTTTGCCGGAATCATGCTGTTCAACATGACCATGAATGCGAAAATAGCGTATCTTGAGGATCAGGTTAACCAAAAGCAGACGGAGCTCCGCAAACTTCAGAGAGTGAAGCAGGAAGTGGAAAGATTCCGCACCCAGATGGATGAAATACAGAAAAAAATAGAGATAGTCCGCAAGCTTAAAGAAGGGCAGAAAGGCTATTACAAGGTTCTTACCAATATAGAGAAATCCATGCCGGACGATGTCTGGGTGAGCAGCCTTAACTTTGAGGGGAACAAAATCACCCTCGGATGCTCCTCTCTCAGGGTTTCTTCTGTAAACAGATTCGTGATGAACCTGTATGAAACAAAAATGTTTTCCACAATTGACCTCGCAAAGGCGGACAAGAAGGATGAGGACGCAGTGGAGATAAACAACTTTGTAATTACCGCCGGCGTGAGGTTGGACTGATGCTGAAAAAATTTGCCTCCATTCCGTTCCGCTTCCGGCTGCTGATTGAGATAGCTGTCATAGCAGTCATCATAGGCGGATATTACTATCTGTTCCTCATGCCTCTTCAGGAGAAGATGGCAGGACTCGAAAAGGAATATGACGACCTCGTGTTTAAAATAAACGACATCAAGCCCTATGCTCTGGCGCATGATGATTTCAAGAAACAGCTTGAGATGATGGAGGAGCAGTTCCAGATAGTTCTCAAGGTTCTGCCTGACGAAAAGGGCTACTACCTGCTTTATGACGAGGCGGTGGGGCTTGCCGAGAAGGACGGAGTGAAGGTCACTCTCTTCCAGCCCGGCGGCGAGAAGAAGATAGACAACTTCCACTCCAGCGTAAACTTTAACATGAAGATGGAGACCCAGTATCAGAACCTTGTGAGGTATCTGTACGATATAAACTACCTTAACAAAATAATAAATCTCCAGAATATGCAGATAAATGTGCTTAAATCCAAAACCGGCGAAAGGTTTCTGGATGTAAGCGCGAGCCTCAATTCATATAAGTTCAACTCCGGCTCAGCGGCGCAGCCCGCGGCAAAAGGCAATGCCAAGAATACCAAGGCGGCCAGAGCATCCAAGAAAGAGGAGGATCTGAAATGAAAAAACTTATTCTCCTTCTCCCTGCACTTCTTCTCTTCGGCTGCACAGAAGTTGACCGCGATGAGCTTATGAAAAACAGGGCAGAGGTAAAACCCGTAAAACCCATAGAGGTTAACTTTGAGCGGCTTGAGAAACAGAAAAGCGAACTGATAGAGCTTTTCAGCACTGTCTATGTAGCACCGGACTATACCTTTTCCAAAGACCCTTTCACCAGCGTGGTGGATATATACAGACAGACTCAGGCGGAAGAGGAAGCCACCCTCAACCCCATGCTGGTTCACAAGCTTGACGAGTTCAAACTCGTGGGTATACTCACCGGGGATATAGGCAATATAGCCGTTCTCGCCGTAGGGGATGACAGCTTTTACCTCAAAACGGGCGATGTTTTCAGCGCCAGCCGCAGCACAATCATTTTCATAGGTCAGGATTTTATCAAAATACGCGACAACAGTAAGGACATTTTCGGCAACACCAAAACAGAGATTAAGGACATAAAGCTCGACTATCTTAAAGACGATTCCTCAAAGGAGAAGACCTCATGAGCAGATACAGAATATTAGTATTGATACTGACGCTTTTTGCCGTGCTGTCCTGCGCGGGGAAACAGCCTGTGGAGGAAGCTTCCGTTAAGGGCAACCTGCTTTCCGGAATCAGGATAGTCGACCTCGGCGACGGGGAATATGCCATGACCCTGCGCTCCGCTGAGGAGACGCAGTTTAAGGTTCTGTACTCCAAAAGCCCTTACAGACTGGTGGTTTTTGCCCCCGGTACTGTGATGAATGAAGAGGTTCTCAAATACAACTTCTCTGATGAGGTGGTTGAGGGGCTCGCATTTGTGCCCGGAAAGGACGCAAGCCAGATAGAGATTCTCCTTACTGAAAATGTGGATTACGATTATTCGCAGGATAAAAGCATGCTGAGCCTCACCTTCCGTGTGTATAAAAGCAGTGCGGCAGCACTGGAGAAATACGGAATGGATGTGGGCGCTGTTGCACCGGAAAAAGCGGGGCTCGCATCGGCAGTCCGCAGTTTCAGAAACCTTTCAGACAGCTCGATGCTCAGGCTTGAGTTCGGTCTGGACGGCATAGCAAGATATGACTACGGCTACCTTGATGACAGCACTATGTATGTTGACCTGTTTGATGTCACAAGCTCACTTAATAAAAAGAGATACTCCGCTCAGGGCATTGTTTCCGATGTGAAGGTGGGCGAATACTACCCGCCCAAAAAGGTGCGTTTCCTCCTGAAGGTTTCCTCCCGCATGCCTCTGTTTGCAGGGCAGGACGGGGATAAGCTCACAGTTTCCAGCGAGATGGGCGCAGTTCCCGCAGACAGCAGATACATAGCCTCGGTTGACGCGCTCCAGTATAAAAACGTGCAGAGCGTGATCATCAGGTTCATAGGTCGGGTAAGCTATACCAAAAAAGTGGTGAACAATGCCCTGCACCTTGAGTTTGACCAGGATGTGAAAATGCTCGGCACTGTGCAGAACAGGTTCAGCTTTGCGGGGCTGCCGTTCAGGAATATAGATATTCTAAGGATTGACGGCAAACCGGTTATAGTTTTCACACCGGAAAAGGATATATACGCCAGAGTGGACGAAACTCAGGACGGCATTCTGGTCAGCGCGAGCTTTGAGGAGTTCGCAAGGGCTGATATGTCTCTCTCTGAGCCCTCCTCCGCAGGTGCTGAGGCTGCAAAAGCGCCGAAGCCTCAGGATCTGGTCACTCTCAATATGAAAGACATGGATCTCAGGGAGGCTATACGCCTTATATATTTCGGCAGAGCAAAGAACGTGATCTTCGGTGAGGAGGTCACGGGCAAGGTTACGCTTTACCTTAAGGAAGTTGACTACCAAACCGCTCTCAGACTGATACTCCGCGACAGAAACCTCACCAAGATAGAGGAGAACGGCATAGTCTGGATAACCTCAAGCCAGAAGTATGAGGAAAGGCAGAATGCCGAAGCAGCCAAGCTCCGCGCTGCGGAACAGGCAAAAGAGCTTGCTCCGCTGAGAACGGAGATAGTGCCTGTTAACTTTTCTGATGCATCTTCTCTGGCGGGCATAGTTAAGTCGGTGCTTTCCAAGAGAGGCAGCGTTGAGGTGGAAGCCAGAACAAACAGCTTCGTTGTGCGCGATACACCGGAGGTTATAACCGAGATCAAACGCCTTATGAAGACTGTGGATAAACGTACCCCTCAGGTTACCATCGAGGCGAGGATTGTGGAAGTCTCCGACATCAACAGCCTCAACTTCGGTGTTCAGTGGGGCGCCAAAGTGCAGGACACAACCAAGGTTCACTTCCCCAACACAGTCAATGTGGGCGGCGATTCCAGCGGGTATATGGTGAACATCCCCGCTGCGGAATCCGTGGGGACATTTGCTCTGGGAATCATGAACAGAACAGGAACTTTCGGGCTTGATCTCGCATTGAGCGCGCTTGAGAGCCAGAATAAGGCGAAAACAATCTCCAGCCCCAGAGTGACCACTCTGGACAATATGGAGGCCACCATAAAAAGCGGCAGCAAGGCACTGATAGTCCCCTCCGGTGATGACACCAAAACCGAAGAGATTGACACCGGTATCATACTCAAGGTCAAGCCGCACATAACTTCAAATGACATGGTTTTCCTTGATATTCTTGTGGAAAAAAGTACACTCGGCGAAATAACCTCCACAACGGCGACCGCTGATGAGAAAAAAGCGGAGACCAAGGTTCTTCTCGCCAACGGAGAAACAACTGTCATAGGCGGTCTTTACGAGGATGAGGAAATCAATTATGTTCAGGGAGTGCCCGGTCTCAGCAAACTCCCGATACTCGGCCATCTGTTCAAGGGAACTCAGAAAAGAAGCACAAGAAAAGAGCTTCTGGTATTTCTGACGCCCTATGTTGAAAAGTAAAAAACTCTTTATCATCGCCGGGGAGCAGTCCGGCGATACTCATGCAGCCAATCTCCTCCGGGAACTTTCCGCGTATTATGATATAAAAGCGTTCGGAACCGGCGGAGCTCGCCTTGGCGCTCTCGGTCAGGAACAATATTACGATATAAATGACCTGAGCGTAATAGGTCTGGACGGCATTATAAAAAAACTCCCTTTCTTTTTCAAAGTGCGCGATGTTCTCCTTGAAAAAATAGACGAAATAAAGCCCGATGCGGTTATTCTTGTGGATTATCCAGGATTTAACCTGCAGTTCGCAAAAAAGCTTGAGGCATCCGGCATCCCTGTTATCTATTTCATAGCCCCGCAGGTCTGGGCATGGAACTACAAGCGTGTCAAAACAATAAGAAGATGTGTGGATCTCCTTTTGTGCATTCTGCCGTTTGAGGAGAATATCTTCCGGAAAGAGGGGATAAACGCGCACTTCATAGGTAATCCCGTTGTGGATCACCTTGAATATAAATATGCGGACAGGGACTCTTTTTTCAGGGCGGCGGGGCTTGATCCTGATAAAAAGACTATAGGGATACTCCCCGGCAGCAGACAGAGGGAGGTGGAAACGATTCTGCCTGTGATGCTGAGTGCTGCCGATGCCCTCAGGGGCGAGTATCAGTTTATTGTTTCCAAGGCTGAGTCAATCAGTGAGGAGCTTCTGGCGGGAGTGCTGAAAAGCAGGAACTACAAGGTTGCCACTCTGACTGCGGATATAATGAAGCATACCGATCTGGTGTGGGTGTGCTCCGGCACTGCAAGCCTCGAAACTGCGGTGAGCGGTACGCCAATGGTTATTTTGTATAAGGTCGGCAGACTGACAGCCTTTATAGGCAGACTCCTGGTGAAAGTGAAGTTTATCGGTCTGCCCAACCTTGTGGCGGGGAAAGCCATAGTACCCGAAGCAGTGCAGGATGACGCAAACGCATCCAAACTTATTGATTTCACAGAGAAAATTTTCAAGTCATACGGTTCCGTAAAAGAGGATGTGGAGAATGTCGGAAGGCTTTTCCGCGGCCTGAACCCTTCCCGAAAGGGTGCAGAAGTTATTGCGGATTTCCTGAAAAGCAGGGAAGACTCTTCTGATTTGAAGTAAAAATTATCCCCATGCACGGTTCAGAAACAACCGTGACAAGATTTGCTGTTTTTGCATGGACAGGGAAATTTTTGCTTTTCGGATCAGGAAGAAAGTTCCTGATCGTATATCGGCAGATTTATAAAAAACTTTAGCCTGATCACAATCAAACCCTTGATTCTAACGGATCTTTTCATCCAAACCCCCGATCTGAAGCAGTTTGGCACGGACTTTTCTATATATACGTCGGAGGTGTGTCAATGGATTTGATGTCATTCATCACGCCGGGCACGGGGAAAGTCCCTTCATTCGGCACCGCCATCTCCGCACAGAACGGTTCACAGGCTTCGAAAAGCTCTTTTGATGATTTTCTCAAAAGCAGGCTGACCGGAACCGATGTAAAAGCCGCTTCTGAAAAGGCTCAGACTGAAAGGTCCGTTAAAAGAGACCCTAAGGCTGAGGCCGGAAAAGTAATTGATGGACTTTCTATCCCCGCGGAGCAGAAGGAGAAGTTAAAGAAGGAACTTGACTCTCTGGAAACCGAGGAGGATGCGGTGGCATTCCTCGAAAATCTTGAGGAAATACTCATGCTGAACGGAATCAGCGTGGAGGAAACCGTAGCAAAGTTCTCAGAAGCATTCGTTGCGGAAGATGCACAGAACGCAGCGGGCAGTACGGCTCTTGATTCTGCTATGCTGAAAGCTCTTAAAGCAAAGGGTTACACACAGGCGGAACAGAACCTTACAGACAGCGAGCAGCAGGCGGCTAAAGAGGCTTTTGAAAAGCTTTCTATGCCTAAAGAGGCAAAGATAAGCAAAGAGGAAGTCAAGATAGCTGAAATTGTAAAACCGCTGACCGCAGAGGATGTTCCCTCAGAAGAACAGATTGCCAAGACTTCAACAGCGGATATACCCGACATGGATGTGGGGGAAACCGTAATTAAACCGGGGCAGAATATCTTAACCGAACAGGAACAGCCTGAAGTTAAGATAGTTACTCCCAGGGATATTAATAAGATTGCCGACTTTGTACAGTATACCAAGGCGGGCGATCAGAAAAAGCTTACCATACAGCTTATGCCGAAAGAATTGGGTAAGCTGCATATCGAGCTGGTGGACAACGCCGGCAAGATAAGCGCCCGGATCACTATGGAGAGTGACCAGGCGAGAAACCTGCTTGTCAATAACGCAGAAAGCGTAAGACAGCAGCTGGAAGCAAAAGGGATTGTGCTTGAAAAAATGGAATTTTTCTTTGCCGAAAAGGACTCCAAGGACGGAACCGACCAGCAGTTTTTCAGGAAGAAGAACTCAGGCGGCAGTAAAAGTGAATTTGCGGTAGGAGACATCACAGAAGAAGAGACTGACCCCTCAAGAGGTCTCTACGCGTAAGTCACGGAGGTTACTATGACCACGATATCTGATTCGGTACAGAATATTCTTAACGGCGGAAGCACCAGTAGTTCTTCAACTAAGAAAACTACCGGAACCACCGAAATGGACATGATGGATTTCCTGAATCTTTTCATAAGCCAGCTTAAGAATCAGGACCCCCTTGAACCGATGGATAACAACCAGCTTACCAGCCAGACCAGCCAGTTTTCAATGGTTGAGCAGCTTGTGAATATCAATACTGCGGTGAATAAGCTTGTGGACGGCGGTTCAGCATCAAACGACATCGAATCTCTGTACAGTGCTGCCAGCTTTATCGGAAAGATGGTGGAGTACGAAGGCAACTCAGTTGTTTTTGACGGAGAGGGAGCAGTTCTCACATTCGACCTTGCAACACCCAGCTATAAGACGGAGATCTATGTTTATGATACCTCAGGGAATCTCATAAACAGTGTTGATGCGGGGCAGCTTGCTTCCGGCAGCAACAGTATAGCCTGGAACGGCCTTGACTCCGAAGGCGAGACAGTGAGTGCAGGTCAGTACAAATATGTTGTTAAGGCATATGATTCCTCAGGCAGTGAGATCAGTGCCACAACTTACGGAAACGGTTATGTGTCCGGTGTTTCACAGAAGGACGGCAAAATCGTTTTCGATCTTTTCGGACAGGAACTCGACGCTGATAAAGTTATTGCAGTAAGAAGTTACTAAGGCTGGCAGGGGAGGCAGTGTTCTCCCCTTTTCAATCAGCGGATTAAGGAGTGCGCTTATGATGCGTTCACTGTACTCGGCCATCAGCGGTCTGAACACCAATCAGAAAGCTATGGACGTTATAGGTAATAATATAGCAAACGTTAACACCACGGGCTTCAAATCCGGCCGTGCTGTTTTTCAGGATCTCTTCAGCCAGACCCTTGTGGGCGGTAAAACCCCCACAGATGCAAGAGGTGGGGTAAACCCACGTCAGGTGGGTCTGGGCGGATACCTGGCTGCCGTTGACAACATTTTTGAAGCCGGTACGCCGACAACAACAAGCAAGACAACAGACCTTGCCATACAGGGCGAAGGATTTTTCGTTGTGAGGGGCGAAGGGCTCAATGAGTATTACTACACAAGGGCAGGGGACTTTAACTTTGACCGTTACGGAACCTTTGTTAACGCTGCCGGCTACCCTGTTCAGGGGTGGATGGCGGACCCCCTCACCGGCGAGCTGATAGATAACGGGGAAGTGGGCGACATAGTAGTTGGTCCCGCTTTCCAGACAATTCAGGCGAAAGCCACCACAGAAGTGTCCATGAACGCTGTTCTCAACACAGTTGCCAAGTCTTCTGTGCTTGAATATCCCGCGCTTCTGCACACAGCAAACAGTTCAGATAATATTTTCTCTGTTTTCTCCACAAACGGCGTTAAGATGGATCTGGCTGAGAATGAGCCTATCGTCATTAAGGCTCATGCAACAGAAATAACGGATATGATGTACGCATACAGTGATTCTGATGTGAACCTCAATCTCGCTTCCGAATCCAACCTGCTTGTTTACATAAACAGCACACCCTATACATTCAAGTACGGTGTGGATTTCAGGACAATGGGCGAGCTTGCTACTGCAATTGAGAACAAACTTGAAGCTGCAGTCGGCAACGGGGCAGTGGCGAACAATTTTGTTGAGACCTCCGTTAACGGTATCTTCAATGAGGCAGTTGTCACTCCCAATGCATCATATGCCACAACAGAAAGCTGGACAGTCACCATAGATCCCACTAACCCGGCAAGATTTAATGTGGTCGGTTCTGTTTCCGGAGCAATCAACAGCGGCGTTGTGGGACAGACATACACAGCGGCAGATCCGGTGACAGGGGAGCCTCTGTTCACTATCCCCTCCACAGCGTGGAGCGGTTCATGGGCAGCGGGTGAAACCATAACATTCGATACCACCGCCGCACCTGCATCAGATTTCAGCGTGGATGTTGTGAACGGTAAAATTAAGATAACAAGGGATACGGACAACGGTATAGACGTTCAGGTGAATTCTTTCAGCGGAACTCCGTATCTTGCGGTTATAATGCAGTCTCTGGCAGGAACTTACAACGAAGCTTCCACCTCCAGAAACAGTGACGAAATTCTTTTTGAGCAGACCAAATATGCCGGAAGAGATTTCGATACTCTCGCAGAACTCGCCGCAATAATTGAGCAGGCGATAGACGGAAACGTTATTCAGGCCGATAAATTCAGCGTAAGTTTTGATGAAACCACGGGCAGGTTCGAGTTCAGAAACCTTGGAGAGTATGACACTCTCACAGGAACCACAACAGGGCTCACCCTTTCAAACTTCATGGTGGATAAGGCATACAGCGGCTCAGTTTTCGAAAGCAATATCACCCCCGCAGGATCACTCAATCTTCAGCCTGTTGACCCGGACGATGATCCCGCCTTTGTTGCATCTGTAAGTTACGGTTACTCTGAACAGTTCCTCAGATACGCAAAAGGGGATGACCTGCTTACGCAGCTTTATACGAGCTCCGGCGACTCTCTTGGGCTTGATGAGACAGCCATACTCCAGTTTAAAGGCTCTGTCGGCGGAACCGATCTTCAGGGAACGGGGACAATACCCGCTCTGGGTTCCACTGTTGACGACTTAAGAGCTATGATGGCGGGCTACCTCGGTTTCGAGAACTCCACTGAGAATCAGGTTAAGCAGCATATCAGTGACATAGAGGAGAACAGCGGCAAGATCAAAGTCACGGGCGAGAAAGGTCTGTCTAATGCTGTTGATTACCTTAAGTTTGAGGTTATAGGCGCATCCAGCTATCAGAACTTCTATGACTATTTTGAGTACCAGACCACCCAGACGGCAAGCGGCGGACAGATGGCAACCACTCAGACCATTTATGATGCTCAGGGTAATGCCCACACGCTGAAATATACTTACAACATGGTCAGCTCCTCAGGTAATGTCTGGAAGCTGACTCTTTCCACAACCGATCCGGCGACAAGCGTCTCCTTTAATCAGACAGGCGGAAATGAAATACTCCTGAACTTCAATAATGACGGTTCATTCAACTATCTTTCATCCACCTCTGGTACAAGGGTTACAGATCTCAGCTTTAACTTCGACCCGGCTAACGGCGCAGGTGTTATCAGCAATGTCTCCATGTTTCTGGGAACTCCTGCAAGCTATGACGGAGTGTACATTTCTGCTAAGGAATCCTCCAAAAACAGCGCCGAGCAGGACGGCTACGCAGTGGGTTCGCTTGAACAGGTAATGTTCAACCCCGCAGGGGAAATTGTAGGCTACTACACCAACGGTGAGGTCATGACAATAGCTCAGGTTGCTCTGGCAACATTCACCAACAATCAGGGTCTTCTGAAAGTAGGTGACACACTGTTTGCTGAAACCGGCAACTCAGGCACAGCGGCGATAGGCAAACCGCAGACAGGCGCAAGGGGCGAGATAATGTCCGGAGCGCTTGAAAACTCCAACGTTGACCTCTCCAATGAGTTTGTCAGTATGATCACCACTCAGAGAGGGTTCCAGGCGAACTCAAGGGTTATCACCACCAGTGATGAAATGCTTCAGGAACTTCTCACTCTCAAACGCTAACAGCCGTCTTTACGGTAACAGGTTATAAAAAAAGGCGCCTCCGGGCGCCTTTTTTGTTAATTAAAATGCTGAAATATGCGATTTATTCATAGAATAGCTGAGAATTGACCTTAGATTAAGAAATGCCCGTGCGGAAGCTGTTTTAAAATAAGCTTGACTCTTTTGCTGGCGTTCCTGTATCTTTTAAGGGTAGAATAGTACAAAATGTTTGTATCAAAGTTTATTCTTTGAATAGGCAGTCGGACGGGAGCGTATGGATTTAGCAACGATTGTAGGGTTCCTATTGGCATATATACTCCTTATTGCTGCGCTCGTAATAGGCGCGGGAGTAGGTGTTTATGTTGACTACCCGTCGGTGCTTATCGTTATAGGCGGTACTCTCGGCGTTGTTATGATCAACTATCCGCTGGACAGGATAACAGGCCTCACCAAGGTTATGATGAAGGCCTTCTTCAATAAGTCCGGCGATACTGCGGAACTCATTCAGCAGCTTGTCGGCTTTGCCGTTAAAGCCAGAAGAGACGGTATTCTCTCCCTTGAGTCCGCAGAAGACGAAGTTTCAGACGAGTTTCTGAAAAAGGGGATACGTCTCGCGGTTGACGGTACTGAGCCGGAAGTAATAAAAACGATCCTTGAAACCGAACTCGATTACATGCAGGAAAGACATAAAGAAGGTGCGGCTATTTTCAGCTCCATAGCTGACTTTGCCCCTGCAATGGGGATGATCGGTACGCTTGTCGGCCTTGTGGCGATGCTTCAGAGCTTGAGCGACCCCTCTGCGATCGGTCCTGCGATGGCTGTGGCGCTGATTACTACTTTCTACGGCTCTATCATAATGAATATGTTTGCCGCTCCCATTTCCGGCAAACTTAAGGTGCGCTCCGGGGAAGAAGTTCTCCAGAGGCAGATAATGATCGGCGGCATTATGGCCATTCAGGCCGGGGACAACCCCAGAATTGTTGAGCAGAAACTGAATGCCTATCTTTCACCTAATAAGCGTAAGTCGCAGTTTGACTGATTTAAGGCAGGTTTGTCCCTGCCGCAGTATGGAAAGGCGGTCTGATGTCTGAGAAGAAAAAATCCTGTGATTGTGAAAAGGGCTCCCCAAAGTGGATGACCACATTCACCGACATGAACATGCTTCTTCTTACCTTTTTCGTTCTGCTTGTTTCTATGTCTACGCTGGATAAAAAGAAAATCCTTGAGTCCCTCGGCTCTTTTCAGGGTTCGTCCGGTCTTTTAAGCGGAAGCCGGAATGAGGTGAGCGCCCAGAACATTATGACCCGTATAAATGTCATTGAACAGACAGGAAGCTCAAACGCGAAAACAGCGGAAACACTGCGCGACTATGTAAAATCCGCTAACCTTTCCGAAGTTGTCAGCGTCATTGAAACCAAGAAAGGGGTCTCAATCAGGGTGCTTGATTCGCTTCTTTTTGCGCCCGGAAGTGCTGATGTTCAGGGTGAGGCGATCCCGTTTTTAAGAAAAGTCGGGACAGTTCTGCTGGACTCCCCTTATTATACTCATGTTGAAGGGCATACGGATGACACACCTTCCCGTTCTGCGCGCTTTCCTTCCAACTGGGAACTTTCGGCGACCAGAGCAGTCTCTGTGGTGCGTTTCCTCGTTGGTGAGGGCATAAACCCGCAGAGCCTTTCCGCAGGCGGATTCGGGGAGTTTCATCCTCTGCTGCCTAATATCACCGAAGCGAACAGGGCGAAAAACCGCAGGGTGGAGATAAACCTTGTCAGCCCCGAATTTGCAGAAACAAATAAAAATATTTTTGAAGAAGATAACGGAGGACAATAATGGCGGCAGAAGAGAAGGACACCCAGTCCGAGCAGGGCGGGAAGAAGAAGTCTAAGCTGAAACTGATCATTATTATTCTCCTTCTGCTTGTGCTGCTGGGCGGAGGAGGCGGTGCGGCCTATTTCCTGTTCCTCAAGCCTAAACCCGCTCAGACGGGGGCTCAGCCTGCTGCTTCTGCTGCACAGAGCGAGGCTCCGCAGGGGGAGAAAATAACGCAGATAGGCGAGCTTTACCCTATGGAATCGTTTGTGGTGAACCTTGCAGATCCGGGCGGAAGCAGGTATCTCCGTGTTACTCTCCAGCTTGAACTTACTGCCGTAAAAGGGCTTAAAGACGAGATAGATAAGCGCGTCCCTCAGATCAGGGACGCTATAATTACCATACTTTCTTCCAAACGCTACGAGGAGATAAACTCCGCTCAGGGGAAAATGATAATGAAGCAGCAGATTATGCGCAGGATCAACTCCCTGCTGGCAGCAGGCCAGATTGCGAACGTTTACGTAACCGAATTTGTTATCCAGTAAGAGGTTTTAATGATAGAGCATGCGAGAAACCAGTTCGGCGAAGTCCTTTTTGACATTAGGGTAGAACTGGGGCGTAAAAAAGTTTCCATACGTGAGATGCTGAACTGGGAGAAGGGAACAATCCTTAAGTTCAACAAAACCTCCGGCGAGCCTGTGGATTTTCTCGTTAACAACAAGCCGCTGGCTCTCGGTGAGGTGATGGTTCTGGATGACAGATTCGCCATACGTATCACTGAAATACTGGATAAAGAAAAACTCACCGAAATGTATAAAGACGGAATCTATGGCTGAAATCCGGCTTCTGACAGCCGCCTTACTTATATTTTTCTGCTCTTTTTCCGCTTTTGCGGCGGAAGTCAAATCGGAGCTCACCGACAGCTCCCTTTCAATAAGTGTTCAGTTTCAAAAGGGCTATTCCGACGTAAATGTCATAAAGCTTGATAAATCATATGTAATCAGCTTCCAGACCGCTGAGGATGCTGCTTATTCCGAGGATTTCTGGGATTCCCCCGTATCTCAGGCATATATCCACGCAGAGGGGGACAGGAAAAAGCTCATAGTTGATTTCACAGCGGCGGCAGTTGAGGAACCTGTTCTGGAAACAGGTGAAAAGGGGTTTAAGGTCTCTTTCTCGTTTGCTCCCGCCCCGCCTGCACCCTCAGCCACAGGAACAGGTGCTTATGTCCGCATGGTTACGGGGCTTGCCTTTGTTGTGGTGATTATCCTCATAATTTACTGGCTCACACGCAGAATGCTTTCCAGAAGAGTGCTTTCCGAGCTTCCCGGCTCCGGACGGCTTCTCGGCAAGGTGGATCTGGAGATACGCAAAAGCCTGTTCTTCTACGAACTGGGAGAATCGGTTTATATATTCGGAGTTACGGACATGTCCGTAAACCTCATTGAAAAAGTCACTGACGAGGCGGAGGTCAACAGGATCAAATCCGGATTCGCGAGAAAAGGCGAGTTCGGCTCGTATCTGAACTTTTTCTCGAAAGGATCTGATGTGAGAACCGATCTTGATGCATCAAGGAACATAATCAGGGAGAAACTGAAATCAATAAAAAAACGCTGATTTTCACCCTTTTAATGCTTCTGGTTCCGCTGGGCGCAATAGCGGCTGATCCCGTGCCTTTCCCTGCCTTCCGCTTCGGGCTTGAGGCTGCGCAGAACCCTGATGATGTGGCTGTTACCCTGCAGATCATCTTTTTTATAACCATAGTTACCCTTGCGCCCTCCATACTGATACTTATGACCTCTTTTACGAGGATACTCATAGTCTTCTCATTTCTCAGAACGGCGATGGGCACGCAGCAGATGCCGCCTAATCAGGTTCTGGTCGGGCTTGCGCTTTTCCTGACTTTTTTCATTATGACCCCTGTTTTTAATCAGGCCTATGAAAAGGGCCTCCAGCCTTATTTTGCTGAACAGATGGGGTTTACTGAGATGCTCTCCGAAGTGAAGAAGCCTTTCCGCGAGTTCATGATCAAGAACACGCGCAAGAAGGACATGCGTATGTTCATAGATATTTCGGGCGGAGAAAAGCCTAAGACTGTTGATGATATACCGGACTTTGTCCTTCTTTCCTCATTTGTGGTCAGTGAGCTTCAAACCGCTTTTCAGATGGGTTTTCTGCTTTTTCTGCCGTTTCTGATTATAGATTTTGTTGTAGCCAGCGTACTTCTTTCCATGGGTATGATGATGCTGCCCCCTGTTATGATCTCTGTCCCGTTCAAGATACTTCTGTTTGTCCTTGTTGACGGTTGGGGGCTTATAGTCTCGTCTCTTGTGAAAAGCTTCATGTAGTGCTAGACTCCTGAGCAGGTGAAAAAATGACTTCCGATACGGTTATTGCCCTTCTTTCAGATGCTCTCAAAATGGCGCTGCTTATTGCCTCGCCCATGCTGATTTTCGGCCTCACTGTTGGTCTGGTGGTGAGTATTTTCCAGTCAGTCACGCAGATTCAGGAGATGACACTTTCCTTCATTCCCAAAATTGTCGCGGTTGTTGTGGCTGTGATAGTTTTTGCTCCGTGGATGCTGCAGAAAATGGTGTCATACAGTGCCGCAATCTTCGGCAACCTGCATATGTATATAGGAAAGTAAATCAGGTAAGGCTGATTATCTCGGCGGGTGCACCGGATGCCAGTTCGTTTCTCAGTGTGTCCAGCGCAGGGGATTCATCGGTGAAGAAAAGCTTTCTTATTCCGCTGCCTTTTGTGTTCAGGCCGCTTCTTATCAGGTGCTCTATTATTACCTCGGATGAATCCACAATATTAAACTGCGGGTAGATTTTCGTTATTGCATTTTTCAGCAGCGGGTAGTGGGTACACCCCAGAACAAGGGTATCTATCCCCTTTCTGCTGAGCTCATCCAGATACATCTTAACAGCAAGCTCTGCCATGGGGCTTTCTGTCAGCATCTCCTCCACTATGGGCACAAACAGGGGGCAGGCGTTTTCGTATATATCAAGCTCGATTTCAGACATGGTTTCCAGCGCGGCGCGGTAAGACCCGCTGCGGATGGTGGCTCTGGTTCCTATCACGCCTATTTTTCCTTTTTTGGAAACACGCAGCGCCTGTTCGGCTCCGGGGAGTACAACTCCTGTAACCGGGACATGAAACTTATCTGCGATTATATCAACAGCATAGGAAGATGCAGTGTTGCAGGCTATCACTATGGCTTCTGCCCCGCATTTAGTTACGAGGTATTCAGCGCATTCCAGACTGTAGCTGATGATGGTTTCGCGGGACTTGCCGCCGTAGGGGACTCTGGCTGTGTCGCCGAGGTAATAGATGTCCAGCGCGGGAAAATGCTCCGCGATCGATTTAAAAACTGTGAGTCCGCCGATTCCTGAGTCAAAAACGCCTATAGCCATACGGATTTATACTCCAAAGTGCTGAGTTCGGCAATAGGGGCTTTAAACTGTTTATAACTATTTCAGAAGAGGCGGAGAAGTAAACCTGTAGGGTTTAAAACAAAAAATAAATTTATTTTATTTATCTTTCTAATCAGACAGGGTAAAATCGCCTAATTACAGTAATTACACGAAAAGAAGTATTTTTTTCTGATTTATTTTTACCTTCGCTTGTCTTATGATATAATAAGTAATACTCAGCGGAGAGCCGCTTTATTAAACTGTTGATATTTTGCTGGTTTATTCAGTTTATATACAGGCGCTAATTTTATTACGGAGTTGACTTGATGTATATCAAGCTGTTTTTGGGTGAAAAAACGGCTCCGGGAGTTTTCAGTTTTGATTATTCAAAAGAGTTTATCCGTTCCTGCGGAAAGGATGAATTTGAAGAGAAACTGAAATTTGCAGATCTTTCATTTGTGGATTCTCCCGAAGTCTTTGTAAAGGCTGTTTCAGATGCCGTTGACGAGGCAATGGACAACGAGTTTAATGCGAGCGAAGTTTACAAGGCCGGCAAATGTCCGGATACAGGTAAGGTTTGCTACATCTGTGTTAATATTGAGGACTACGAGGAAAAAACAGCCTGAGAGCTTATTTACAGAGCTTCTCTGACAGCATTGCGGAACCGTTTGGCAAACCTGTCAAGCTCCTCTTCGCTGTTGATTCCATGCTGCTTCGGATTCAGGGATGATACTATGGTTTTAAGGGGCTTCATTGTCCTGAGATCATAGCGCGCCAAATCAAATATATGTGATTTATCGAGTTTTTCTCTATTCTCATTAGTTACCACAAGCACCTTCGGACGGGTCAGATCCTTTTTATTGGGCTCCAGAATAATGCTTATCTCCCCTGAATCAAGCATAACAAGGGTTCCCACAGGGTAAATGCCTATGGTGTTGATGAAAAACTTCACTAGCGTCTCATTGAAATGTTTGCCCGACCAGCTGAAAAGTATCTTAAGTGCCTCAGACGGCGTTCTTTCGTGGTTATATGACTTTTGACTGGTGATGGCATCATAAACATCCGCTATGGAGATAATTTTGGTTATATTGCCGATCTGCCTTTCCGGCAGCCCCAGAGGGTAGCCGCTTCCGTCTGATTTCTCATGGTGCTGGAGCGCCGCAGCGGCAGTTTCCGCAGGCAGGCCTTCGCTTGATGTGATAATTTTGTAGCCGTACTCCGGGTGTCTCTTTATCTCCGCGTATTCATCTTCAGTGAGTTTGCCGGGCTTTTTTATGATTCTGTCACTGATGCGGGTCATGCCCACGTCATGGAGAAGCCCGCAGAGGCATATCGTTTTCAGTTCGTCTGCTGATTTGCCCAGACGCTTGCCGAGGGCAAGTGAGATCACCGCAACGTTGAGTGAGTGGCTGTAGCTGTAGTCGTCCTGATTTTTAAGATGTGTCATGGCTGTGAATATGCCGGGTTTGTATGTGCTTACTTCCACAAGTTCGCCTGTTATCTCCCCTGCCGTGCGTGAGTTGACTTTGCCGCCGCTTTTCACTGAGCCCAGAAGTTCCCGTGTCTTATTGCGCATGTTTTCGAATATGGCACGGGCCTGAATTATATCACTTACCGCTGGGGATGAGTCTATGAGGAAATAGTCGGAAGTTTCAAGAGGATTGCCCATCATTTCGGTGAGCTTGTCAGAGAGTTCGCCCTCTTTATCTTCTTCTGCTTCCTTTTCATCAAGGATGTAAATGTATGAGATACCGGAGTTTTTTAGAACATTTATAGGGCGTGTGTCCGTAAGCTCTTTATCAAAGAAGGGGAAATGCAGTCCGTCCTTCTCTGTGCGGGTCACAGTCATCCCTGTTCTGAGTTCTGAAATATGCAGCTTACGTTCAATTTTCATTGTGTGTTTTCCGGAAGTTGTTTACTGAATAATAACGTTATTTAAAGGAGAATACAATATAAACTATATGATTATTAATAAACGGAATAATCGGCATTCACGTGGTTATTTATCTGTATTTTACGCATCATAAAAATTTCACTCTGTTTAAGGGGTGTTTTATGTATTTTTCTGCGGAAAGCAAATAAATAGCGGCTTTGTACAGTAAATGCTGGCGCAAGTGGAGTTAATTGGGTAAATTAAAAGGGTGCATAATAATTAGGCAGACGTCTAAGTTTCGGGCAATGCCTCTTTTCAGGAAACAGGGATGAAGGACAGAATCAGAGTTTTGGTAATCGATGACGAAGAAAATATTTTATGGCTCTTCAAGGAAGGGCTCGAAGACGATAAAATCAGCGTAACCACCACAGACAACCCCAGAGATGGCGAGATGATGCTTTCCTCCGGGGAGATCAGCATTTGCTTTGTGGATCTTTTCCTCGGCGACAGCAACGGCATAGCCCTTGTCAGGGAATGGTCTAAGATTTACAGCCATGTGCATTTCATAATAATGACCGCTCAGGACACGGGCTCCAATGTTATAGAAAGCATAAAATCAGGCGCAACGGACTTCTTCCCCAAGCCGTTTGACCTTGCGGAGCTGCGGGCGAAGATACTCAATCTGGCGGGTGATCACGGCGAGACAGAGGAAACCGAGAGCGCAGGCTACGATTTTGAAACAAAAAACCGTAAAATGCTTGAGATTTACAAGCTCATAGGGAAAATCTCCGGCGCAAACATAAACGTGCTTATCTGCGGCGAATCCGGCACAGGCAAGGAAGTTATCGCCCATATGATACATGAAATGAGCAATCGGAGCGACAAGCCCTTTGTGCCGATCAATATGGCGGCTATCCCCTCTGACCTCATGGAGAGCGAACTGTTCGGCCACTCCAAAGGTTCATTCACCGGCGCTGTCACCGATAAAAAAGGGAAGTTTGAGGAAGCAAACGGCGGAACAATCTTCCTTGATGAAATTTCTGAGATGGATTTTTCGCTTCAGTCCAAGCTGCTGCGCGTAATTCAGGAAAAAGAGATAAACCCTGTGGGTTCAAGCCGTACCGTCAAGCTTGATACAAGGATAATAGCCGCCTCAAACAAAAATCTGGAAGGGCTTGTCGAAAACGGTAAGTTCCGTGAAGACCTTTTCTACAGGCTGAATGTTGTTTCGATCGAACTGCCGCCGCTCAGAGAGAGGAAGGAGGATATTCCCTATCTCGCCAACCATTTCCTGAGAAAATACAAAAATATTAAGAACAGGGTGCTTAAAATAAGCGGCGAGGCGCTGGGCGCAATGGCCAAGTACCGCTGGCCGGGCAATATCAGGGAACTGGAAAACATTATCCAGTATGCCATTGTGAACACCGACACAGATGAAGTGACAAGGCAGGGCCTGCCCCAGAAAATTTTCAGCACAGCGCAGGAGAAGGACGCATCCTGCCTTTCGGATGAGCTCTACAAGCTGGCCTCCAGCATTGTGGAGTCGGAAACCCTCTCAGAGAGTTACAATGCCTTTGAGGAGTATATGAAAATTGTTGAATATCCCCTTATGCGCGCAGTTCTGGAAAGAACGGACGGCAATAAGTCTGTTTCGGCCAAGCTGCTGGGGATAAACAGAAACACATTGCGCAAAAAAGCTAAGGAACATGGATTTGACTGATTTTAAAAAAGAACTTCTTAAGATATTCGAGAAAAACGACAGCCCGCTCCCCTCAGGCGTTATAGCCAAGCAGATGGGGATCGATAAAAAAATTGTGAAAAAAATCATAAACGAACTCACACGTACAGGAGAACTGATCAAACTGAAATCCGGCAGATATGCCCCCGCAAAGGAAATAAACCTCATAACAGGAAAGATAGATTTTCACCCCGAAGGCTACGCCTTCCTTACCCCTCTCTCCGGCGGCGGGAGCGATTATTTTGTCCCCGCCATGAAAACCGGAAACGCCCTTAACGGAGATATTGTTGCCGTCAGTCTGGAAAAATTCCGCGGCAAAACCGAGGCAAGGGTTGTGAAAATAATCAGCCGCAGTATGCAGAAGGTGGTGGGGCGCATAGAAAAATCCCGCTATGCCGTTTACTGCATGCCTCTTGATAAGAAATTCCTGTACGACATCTTTATCCCCGAAGTCCACGCCAAAGGGGTCGAGGAAGGCGACATAGTCATAGTTGAGCTCACTGTTTACCCTGATAAAAAACGCCGCCCGGAAGGGAAAGTCGTCAGGAAACTCGGCACTATAGACGACAAAGGCATTGAGAACGAAATTGTTCTGGCCAAGTACAACCTTGAACGCGAATTTCCCAAACGGGTTATGCAGGAAGTTGAAGAGAGCGCAGAGAAGCTGAAAAAGAATACAGGCAAGCGCACCGATTTCACTGAGCTTTTCACAGTCACCATAGACGGCGAAACAGCAAGGGACTTTGACGACGCTATCTCCATAGAGAAGACTGAAAAAGGCTACAGGCTTTATGTACACATTGCTGACGTAAGCCACTTTGTACGCCCTGACACCTATCTGGACAAGGAAGCCCTGAAAAGGGGCACAAGCACATACTTCCCCGAATTTGCCATACCTATGCTGCCTGAAAAGCTCTCAAACGACCTTTGCAGCCTCCGCCCCGATACGAAGAGGCTCACCATGACCGCAGCCATGGATTTTGACAGCAGCGGCAAAAGGACAGGGCAGAAGTTTTACCGCTCCGTAATCAAAAGTGATAAAAGGCTGACCTACACATATGTTTTTGATGTTCTGGAAGGCAGAGAGAAGACCAGAAGCAAGGATCTTAACTTTCTCATATCCACCTCCGCCGAGCTTGCGGAAAAGATTATGAAACGCAGAAGCAGTGAAGGGATGCTGGATTTTGACCTGCCTGAACCCGTTTTTGAGTTTGATGAGAACGGGGATCTGAAAGATGTTCACCCCCTTGAGAGAAACATAGCCCACAGGCTTATAGAAAACTTTATGATAGAGGCCAATGAAGCCGTGTCCGAATACCTTGAGCAGCATGCGGAGACATCTGTTTACCGTGTGCATGACAAGCCGGACAGGCAGAAGCTTGAGGAGTATGAGAACATGTGCTCCTCTTTCGGCATACCGGTTGACTTCGGTGATACAATAGACACGATCGCCGTGCGCGAAGTATGTGAAAAGGTAAATGACTCAAAGTATGCCCATGTCCTCGGCGGGCTTCTCGTAAGGGCTATGGCAAAGGCGGTTTACTCCACCGCAAATATAGGGCACTTCGGCCTTGCATCCGAATCGTACACCCATTTCACAAGCCCCATACGCCGTTACCCCGACCTTCTGGTGCACAGGCTGCTGGCTTCTGTTCTGTTTAATGATCCTTATGAAATAGACAGCGGCAGGCTTGAAGCATTTGCCTCAATGTGCAGCAGTTCGGAGCAGAACTCGACTCAGGCGGAAAGGGACATACAGAAATTCAAGATTCTTAAATATCTTTACGAACACTTTGACGAGCCTTTCAGCGCATATATCAGCAGGGTCAACGCCAACGGAATGTTCGTATTCCTTGATAAGCTGATGATTCAGGGCTATGTCCATACCTCATCACTGGAGGGGGACTACTACGCCGTGAGTGACGACGGCAATGCTCTGGTAGGCAAAAGGAAAAGAAATATGTTCCGCGTGGGTGACTATGTGGAGGTAACTCCCGACCGCATAAGCTATGACATGCTTGAGGCGGAGTTTGTCATAGCCAAAGGTTAAAACAGACGCATAAGAGAAGCAGCTTCCCCGGTTCGGGATTAATTGGTCAGGGGAGGAACCTTGCCTATTTTCCACTGTTTTAATTCGATGGTGAAGCTTGCTCCTTTTTCACACCTGTTGGTGTATATCCGGCCTTCCATATTGTTCTCTATGATTATTTTGGACATATAGAGGCCGATGCCCACTCCCTGCCCCTCTTCCTTGGTGGAGAAGTAAGGCTCGAAGATTCTGTCACTTATCTCGTCCGGTATGCCGCAGCCGTTATCTTCAAGAGTCAGTTTCACCAGATCCCCTTCGGGTTCGACTATAAGCCTTATGAGGCCTGATTCTGAGGAGCCTGCGCTTCTGGATTCTATTATGGCATCTCTGGCGTTTGATATGAGGTTGAGCAGAACCTGCTTAAATTCGTTAGGGTAGCCGTATGAGGTAACGCATTTTATCTGGCTGGGCAGTTCCATGCCGCCGGGTTTGAGCACAACCGCATGTTCGCCGTAGAAAATCTTAAGCTCTATATTATTGTTGATAAGCTGCGGGTTTATCAGCGAGAGCACCTCACGCATGACCTCACATATGTCGAATATTTCCTTTTCCTTATCCGGTTTGAAGAAGTTGCGGAAATCATCAATGGTTTTAGACATATAGGCGATCTGCTCCATGCAGTGATCCCTGAACTGGGCAATGTAGTCCATGTTCAGCTCGCCATATTCAAAAGCGTCCTCCACATCCTGCACATAGAGCCCGATTGTGGTCAGGGGCTGTCTCCACTGATGGGCGATGGCGTTTATCATCTGCCCCATGGCCGCCAGCTTGGACTGCTGCATAAGCATCTGCTCCTGAATCCGGTTATGTTCAACCTCTTCCTGAACACGTTTTTCCAGATCCTTCTTCTTCTGCGCAAGTATCTGCTGTGTTTTTTTGCGGACTGTAATATCCCTTATGACTATCTGAACGAATATCCTTTCCCCTGCGGTGAATGAGTTGGTTGCGATTTCCGCATCAAACTTGTCGCCGTTCTTGCGGTAAAGCTCTTTCTCCAGATGCTGTCTGCCCTCTTTGATGAGATTAGGCATATTTTCATCAAGCTCAAACTCAGGGAAAAGGTAAGTTATTTTCCTGTTTTTCAGTTCTTCGCAGGTGTAGCCTATCTGCCTCTCCACTGCGTTGTTGGCATCCTGAATCACCCCTGCGGAATCCATGATGATGATGGGATCTGCCGAGGTCTGGAAAAGGCTGCTGTACTTTTCCTCGCTGTTGCGGAGCTTTTCCTCCGCCTGTTTTCTGTCTTCAATTTCTTTAATGAGCAGGCTGTTGATTTCGCTGAGTTCGCCCGTCTTTCTTTTGACCTTTTTTTCAAGGAACAGGCTGATAAGAAACAGGAGAACAAGGGGGGTGCTCAGGGCTATGATTATCAGCCGCAGGGTGGAGGGAAAGCCGCTCTTCTCTTTTACTCCCATCCATTTATCAAGTGACTTGTGGTAAACTGAGTCCTTGCTGTTTTTCATTGCGGCTATGTGTTTGTCGATCATAACCGAAAGAACCAGACTTTTCTGCTTGCTCTTGGGCATCCCGAAGCGGATTTCTATGGGGTGTATGAGAATGGGGGTACGCCTGACGTTGTAGCTGTTTTCATTAAGCTGTCCGAAAAGCCTGTTCAGAAGCCCGGCATCTGCCCTGCCGGAATCGACAGCTTCTATTATTTCGCGGTAGCTTTCGGCGTAAACGAATGTTGCGTCTATATTGAAGGATTTGACAAGGTTTTTGAGCCCCTGATCGCTTTTAAAGTATATGTCGGATTCGATAACGGCTATTTTCTTGCCCTGAAGATCGGGTATGGAGGTTATTTTCTCCTTTTCTCCGGAGTAGATCTGCCCCCAGTTGGTGAGAACTGTTTCATCGTTGAAATGGTAAACAGCCGCTCTTTCATGTGAGAAAGCAATGGGGAAAATGAGATCAGCCTCGCCGGTGTCAAGCATCTCAAGGCAGCCGTCCCATGTTGAGGTTATGTAGTTTATTTGCAGATTTTCCTTTTCCGCCACGTAGTTTATAATATCCGCCCCTATGCCGCCAGGATTATTGCCGTCTGTAAGTTTTATCATGGGGGGATTATCGTAAATACAGTAGTTTACGGTCATTATATATTCGGGCGCACCAAAAGCTGCTGATGTTGAAAGGAATATACATAAAAATAAAAGAATTCTTTGCATTGCGGAACTCTCACTGTTCGATGCTTATCTGCATATCCTAATTTCAAAGAGTTTATTAAGCAAGCGGTAATAGCTATAAATGAGTATCTGTATTATGACATAAGGAAAAAAATCAAAACGCCGCTTTAAGGAGGCAGAGGAAAAGCGGCGTTCAGATGCTTATGAGGAAAAGGGAACGGTTATACATTTTTTGTATACTGGCTGCAGTTTATGCAGTCGCCCTGACATTCGCCGTTGTCAAACAGACGGATACATTTTTCGATGGTTCCCTCAACACTTTTCACGCTGCAGTTGTGAATCTGAAAAAGGGGAACGTTCTTCTGTTTGGAGATATTTCTCGCTTTGCTGGCAACTCCGTGGGCTATGTTAGAAGTAAGAAGAACTATGGCATCGCTGTTTTCCAGAATGTCCGCTATGTGGGTCTGCTTCTTGAGAATAACCTTGGTTTTCACGCCGAGGATCTTACCTGCGTTTATGTAGTCCTTTTCAAGCCTGTCCAGCCCGCCTACTATTGAAACTGTCATTTTGCGTCTCCTTAAACATCGCTAAATAAGTTAGGTATGCCTAAATATACCGGGGCGGTAGGATTCTGTCAAGCGGATCATTGAAAAATAATTGTCAAAAGATCCGCGGGGCAGTATTTGCTATTTAAAATATAGATTTTATAGATTTATGTCAACGGGTATTCAGCGGGCTCTGATTCAGCCCTGAGATATGTCGTCCGGCTCTGTTTCTTCAAGCTCTATAATGAATTCCGCTCCCCCTTCCTCCCTGTTCAGCGCGTACAGCCTGCCGCCCATATTATTTTCGATTATCACCTTAGCCATATAAAGGCCTATTCCCGTCCCTTTGTCAGGGTTTTTGGTGGTGAAGTACGGTTCGAAAATTCTATCTGAAAACTCGGCGGGTATGCCTTCACCAGTATCTTTCACTGATATGCGGACTATGCCGTTTTCCGAGGTTACGGAGATACTTATCAGCCCGCTTCTCTGTTCTCTGTTCTGCACCTTGACTATCTCATCCTTGGCGTTGTTCAGTATATTCATGATCACATGCTTAAATTCATTGAAATAGCCGTCTACATATATATCACAGTCTGATTTTCCTCTTTCCGCGCCGCAGGAGAAATCCACGCTGATGGAGTTGTTGGAGATCTGCGATGCCATGAGGGATATGACCTCAAGCACGGCTGAGGGTACGTTGATTTTTGTTTTCTGCTTGCTCGGCCGGAAAAAATTGCGGAAATCGTCAATGGTCACAGACATATGATTTATCTGCTTCATTGCATCGGACACGGTGGAGGTTATGTATTTATCATTTATTTCACCGCAGAAGTGCGCCTCTTCAATGTCCTGAATGAGAAGCGCAAGTGCGTTGAGCGGCTGCCGCCACTGGTGGGCTATGGAACCTATCATTTCCCCCATTGCCGCCATTTTTGACTGCTGAACCAGAAGCTGCTCCTGTGTGCGGTGTTTTTCTGTTTCCTCCTGAACCCTTTTTTCAAGGTTTTTGGAAAACTCCTCAAGCAGCACAGTTTTATCAGTGAGTTCCGCAGTGCGTTCCTGCACCTTCTTCTCCATCTGGTCATAGGCCTTCTGTAAGGAGTCCTCCCACATTACCCGCTTCATGGCTCCGTCAAAAATGTTCTTGAAGAGCCTTAAAGTAGGCAGAATATTTTCATATTCCGCGTAGGTCATCTGCTCCTCAAATTCAAAAAGGATTACAGAATCGTTCTCCTGCTCAATGCTCATGGAGGATGCGGCAGCGGATACGGTGCGTCTGCTTTTCAGAAAATGCATGGCCGACTGGCTTTCGTTGCTTTGCCATACTGAACCGACAAAGAATTCGGGCTCTTCCGCCGTGCGCTCAAACAGCCACCTGCTGAACGCCTTGCACTCCTCAGTTCCAAGGGGTGAATTGGACGGATCGTACCTGTAAAGCATTTTGCAGCGGTCCGGTGTCCTTTTGTAAACCGCCGCTCTGGATGCGCCTATAAGTATGCTGAATTTTATCAGTGAACTGCGGAATATTTCATCCGTGGGCATGGATGAAAAGCTTATGAATCCAGCAGAGATGTCGCTGACCGCTTTTTCCGCCTCAAGGCTCTTTTTCAGTGCGTTTTCGGCGCGCAGCTTATCCTGCAGATCCTGCTCAAGCTTAAGCCTGTAGTCGTCTATGGTTTCCATATGTCTGTTGAAGTGATCAATCAGTCTGCCTGTTTCATCTTCGGTTTTTCTTGTGAGGCGGATGTTTGTGCCGCCCCTTTCTATTGCCAGCGTAAGCTCCTTTATGGGGCCGGTGATATTTGCACTGAGCCACACTGTAAGCGGGATAACCGTAATGACTGAAATGAGAAAGACAGCGGTGAGATAAACCTTGAGCCTGAAAAGCGGCAGGTATATCTCATCCAGATAGCTGGAGGAGGCAACTATCCAGTCAAGCTGCGGGATATATCTGTGGCTGGCGACTTTCTCCCGGAAGGCAGTTTCACCGGGGTTTTTCCATGGGTAATATGTGTCGCCGTTTTTTTTCTGTATCATTTCGCGGATGAAGTACCTGCCGTTCATATCCGCTTCGTTATACACGTTCGTGTTTTCGATAAGAGGGTGGATAAGGACGTTGCCCGATGAATCTATCACATATGCGTAACCGCTTTTGCCGAATTTTTTTGAGAGAATGGCGTCCCTGACCTCTTCAACCTCAAGAATATCCCTGAAAGAGGCGGAGGGAACAGCCACGGTTATGCACCAGCCGGATGAGGGGATTGTATAAGTTCCTGAAATATAGTGCACGCCGTCCCTTGCGAAACGTTCGGTGATGAGGGAGGTTTTTCCGCAGGAGGCATTTTCGGAGGCGATGCCGTAAACCAGAAGCTGCCCGTCTTTATCCCTTATGCTTACAGAGGCATCCTTAAAAGGCGGTTTGGAAGCTGTTTCCAGCATTGAAGAACGGTCTGCGCCGTTTTCGCGCATTGATTCAAGGACAGAGGAACGCTCAAGCAGAACCCCTTTGAGGTATTGTTCCGAAGCGCTGTCCACAGAGATTTTCACCATGTCCGCCAGACTGTCGGCATAGATGTTAATCTGTTCGGATATTCTGTCCCTGAGTTCAATTTTTATTATGAAATACAGCGCAATGCTGCTCAGAGTCAGTATGCCGAAGAACAGGAGAACGGCGTAGAAAAATATTTTTTGCTGTATGCTTGTAAAAATCACACGAGATCTCATTGTCTTTATACCGCCGCAAATTTGCCCGTCAATTTAATGATAACCGATCTTTGTTAAAAAGTCCCGAAACAGGGCTGAAAAAGTATATTTTCCCGCACAAAAAATGTCATAAGTCTGTCTGTGAAGCCTTTAGCGTGCATCTCAAGATTTCCGCTTGCATATTCTAAAACTTTGTCTTATCTATGTACGGGTTTCGCCGTTGTTAAATAACAATAAAGTTGTCAAATATTTGCAATCAGGTAAACCATAAGAAAAGTCAGGAGATTGTTTATGTTCAGGCGTTTAATTTTAGTTATTGCCGCTGTGTGTTTTATTTTGCCTTCGGCGGCGTTTGCGAGCGGTTTTGCGATTAACGAGCAGGGCGCAAAGGCTCTCGGTATGGGAGGAGCATTCGCAGCACAGGCTGACGACCCCACAGCAGTTTACTACAACCCCGCAGGTATCACCCAGCTTGATGGCACTCAGGTTTCACTGGGTTTCTCGCTTATTCGTCCCACTGCTTCTTTTGAAGGCACTTATATGGGCAGCCCCGTTTCAAGCGAAACGGAGGACAAAACATTTGTAATTCCCAATCTCTATATAACAACAAAAATCAACGACAGGCTTTCCTTCGGTTTCGGCTCTTTCATAACCTTCGGCCTCGGAATGGACTGGAAGGACGACTGGGCAGGCTCTTCTCTTGTTGGTGGTAAAAACGCCGAAATAGCCACATACACATTCAACCCTGTCCTTGCATATAAGGTAACAAACGACCTCAGCCTTGCAGCAGGTCTCGTTTACCAGAGAATGGACGTGACTATAAATTCAACCACCCCCTATCTTCCCCCTACAATACCTTTTCCCTCAGAATCACTCGATCTTGAAGGTGACAGCGATGCATGGGGCTGGAACATAGCCGCTCATTACAAACTTGGTGAAAACTGGCGTTTCGGCGTTAGCTACAGACCTGAAATGAAGCACGAGGTTGAAGGAACAAGCAAAACCAAGTCTCAGCTTGCTAATTTTCAGGATATAGCCGGCGACTTCAAAGCTGATATAACTCTGCCCGCTGTGACTTATGTTGCTGCTGCATGGTCAAACGGCAAATGGACATTCGAACTTGACGGCCAGTACACAGAGTGGTCTTCATATGACGAGCTTAATCCTGAGGGTCTTTCAGGAATAGGTGTCAAACCCAAAAACTGGAAAGATGTATGGGCAATCCGTTTCGGCGGACAGTACAAGCTTAACGAAACTGTTGATCTCCGCGCTGGTATAATCAGAGACTACAGCCCTATCCCCGATGAGTGGGTAGACCCTATGCTCCCCTCCGGTGACAGATGGCTCTACACTGTGGGCGCAGGCTTTCATATCGGCAAAAACTTTGACCTTGATATAGCCTACAACTACCTTGATGATGAAAACAGAAAGTTCGACAATGAAGCGGGCAATGTTGTGAAAGGTGTTGATGCCACAAGGATCAGAGGCGAGTTTAAAGACATAGACGCGCACATTTTTGCAGCCAACCTCACTTACAAGTTCTAAAATACTCAGCGGGAAATCCTTCACGGGTTTCCCGCTTTTATTTCCAATATTTTTTATCCCTAATTTCTTTCAAATTCCTTATTAATGCTGTATAGTAGGCTATGAAACAGTTTACGGTTATTTTTGTACTTGTGTTCATGCTTTTCGGGTGCGATTTTTTCCTCAGCATCAGGTCGGATCACGTCAGGGTGGACATAGGCGATAATGTTTCTGATAACAAAACAGACAAAAACAGACATATACTTTACGTTTATGCCATAGGTGAAAAAGAGCCCTTTTCCGCTGTTGACCCTTTTTCCGGTTCATTCTTTTACGCTTCGGATAACGGAACTGAGAAAACCGGACTGACGGCTGCCGCAAATGTGCGGACAGCCTCTGTGGAAGGACGCTTCGGCAGGGCAGAGCTTGTTTTTGCCGATATATGTGAAAACGGAGCGGTTCTGGAGAAGGACGCAGCGGAAATAAGGCGCGGGTGGGAAAGCTATGCCGCAGCCTGCGATTTCAGCGGATGCGCCCCGGACGGTTTTGATATTTTCGCCTATGCGGAACGTAACGGATTTGACGCTTACTGCTCAGCAGAATAATTTCCATGGTGCTTTGCCGTGAACAGAAGAACTTTTCTGAAACTTGCAGCCGCTCTCCCCGCAGCCTCATGCTTTTTGAGTGCTGAGGATGCCCTTGGCTTTGTGTATCCTTTCCCTGACGGAAAAAGTGACCCGTCCGCGGATATATGCCGCATTGAAGACGGGCAGAAGATATACAACAGCGAATACTTCAAAAAAATCAAAGAGTTCAACCACAGCTTCAAGGATGATGTGATAGCCTCTCCCGCTGAGTTTGCCCTCATTCAGAGCTGCAACGGCAAGCTGCGCGAGCTTATGAAGTTTGTCGGTTTCGGCAATTTCAATGTACTTTCCTACCGCGATGCTCTCAGCACCATGAGCCTCAGGGGAGCACTCGCCGAATTTACCCCGCAGGAGAAAAACTTCATGGAGGAGTTTTTCCGGCGCAGCGCATCTGCTTACGGCTTCTACGGGGACAGGATTTTCAACAGCCTTTACGATGAAGTAAAGGACAGGCATGTTTTCAAAATGCCCGGCACAGGGCACTTCATATACAAGGGCAAGGCGGAGGCCACCTACGCAAAAATAACCGCAGACATGAAAACGCTCATTCTCACCTCCGGTGTGAGGAGCATTGTGAAGCAGGCGGGGCTTTTCCTTGCCAAAACTGTGGAGACCAAGGGGAACCTTTCCATGGCTTCGCGCTCCATAGCACCCATAGGCTACTCATACCACGGCACAGGCGATTTCGATGTAGGCATAAAGGGCTGGGGGCATTTCAACTTCACTGACAGGTTCGCCACCACAAGGGAATATTCCAGACTCTTGGAAGAAGGCTATATGCGCATCCGTTATGACAGAAAAAACCCATACGGCGTTCGGTTTGAGCCGTGGCATGTTAAAGTTGTCTGATTGTTTGCTGCCTGCGGAGCACCGCATATGAAGAACCGCACACCCTTCATCCATAAGTTTTACATAGCCGTAAGCCGTTATATGGAAAACGAGCTCACAAACCATGCCGGTGCTGTTGCCTACTACTTTCTGCTTTCGATAATTCCCATTATTCTTCTGATACTTACCATTTTTGAGTCCTTTCTGGACAGCCACGCGGCGTTCTCTGAAGATTTTTTCCGTCTGCTCAGCAGTTTCAGCCCTAACCTGAACAGGGAATTTCTGGAAAGATTCGGCCTGAGCAGCGGAGCCGCCGGAGCGGTGGGGCTATTCGGCGCACTGAACCTGCTATGGACATCAAGGCTGATTATGGCCTCTGTGCAGAGGGCGTTTGATGTCATATTCCCTTCGCCTAAAAACAGAAATTTCATAATTACCGCGGTTATTTCCATAGTAATCATTCCGGCGGTGTTTCTGCTGGTAACTTTCTTTGCCGGAATGCGGCTTGTTCTCGGTTTTATAAGCGAAATGCTTATGCAGTCCGGAGTGGGGGCTGAGGTGATAGGCAGTCTCGGCGGGCTGGGGCTTATGCTTCCTGTGTTTGCCGCTTTCGTTGGTGCATTCATCTGTTACAGATACCTTCCGGTTCGCCGTCCGTCCACATCTGCTGCTTTCAGCGGGGCGCTTCTTTTCGCTTTTCTTCTGTTTGTGCTGAAATTCGCTTTCAGCATAATGACGGGTATGGCGAAAATGAACATGCTTTACGGGGTGATCGGGGCTCTGATAGCTCTTCTTCTCTGGGTATATCTCGTCTGTCAGGTTTTTTTCATCTGCGCCGAGTTCGTGTACGTCTGCGACAGAACGGACATTCTTGTGATAAACAAGGTTTTCAGCGTTCACAGCGAAGAGAAGCGCAATATTCTTGAACGGTTTTTCTTCGGGCGCAACTCATCGATGATGAAGCGCTACTCGGATTTTTACCCCGAAGGCGCGCTGCTCTTTAATCAGGGAGACACATCGCGCGAGGTTTATTACGTCTACAAGGGCAGGGTGGATGTGTATATAGAAGGGGCGGAGAAGCCGATTGGAATAATCAGTGAGGGGAACATACTGGGCGAGATGGCTAACCTGCTTGGAACCCCAAGAACAGCCACCGCAAAAGCCGGGGAGGACTCGGTTATATTCAAGATAGAGCCTGAGGCGTTCCGCGAACTCATCGGGCTGAATCACCGGCTTTCATTAAGAATTATTAATTCTCTCTGTGAAAGGTTGAAAGATATGGATGAAAAGCTATACTTATAACCTGAAAACAGTTTTTTCTGTTTTGATTTTATTGTGAGAGAATTTTAATGACTGAACTGAATGATTTGAAAAACCTGTCAGCCCTTTTTGTGGAGGATGACAGCTACGCCAGAAGAGCCATGGAGAGCATCCTGCGCAATATTTTCGGGCAGGTTATTATGGCGGACAACGGCAGGAACGGGCTGGATGTTTTCGGTAAATCCTCTGTTGATGTTGTGATAACGGATCTGTGGATGCCTGAGATGACCGGGTTTGAGATGATAGCCGGAATGAAGCAGCTTAACCCGGAACTGGTGGTGGTCGTGATGTCTGCCTATGATGTGCCGGATTATGAAAAGCGTGCCGAGAACTTAGGTATCTTCGGGTTCCTTAAAAAACCTTTCACCTTATCCGACTTTGAGGCGGTGCTTAAAAAGGCCGGATGCAGAGCCGCTGAAATCAGGCGCTTGACGCAGTAATCCTTTTTTTGCCAAAATTTTTACTTGATCTGTCGGTTTAAAGGCGTAGTATACCCTTACGGGGTATATGTATGAAAGAAGAAAGCGTAAAACTCAGCATAACCGGAATGACATGCTCTGCATGCTCATCACGAATAGAAAGAAAGCTCACTAAACAGAAAGGCATATCCGAAGTGGCCGTAAACCTCAGCACAGCGAAGGGGCGGGTGGTTTATGACAGGGAAATCCTCAGGGAGGAAGACATTATCCGCTTCATAGAGGATATAGGCTTCGGAGCCGCCAAAGAGGCGGGCGACCCGGCAGAGGCCGAAAGGCACACCAAGATAATCCTCATTCTTTCCGTTATTTTCACCCTCCCCATGAGCCTCTCCATGTTTGACCATGTATTTGGGCTCAATGTTTTTCCCCTGATTTTTATGAATAAGTGGGTGCAGTTTGTGCTGGCATCGTTTGTTCAGTTTGCGGGCGGGTGGCGGTTCTATAAGGGGGCTTACGCCAATCTTAAGCACGGCTCAACCAATATGGATGTGCTTGTGGCAATGGGAACCACAACGGCGTATCTGTACAGTGTTGTGAGCATGTTCTTTGACGGGCATCTGTACTTTGAGGCTTCGGCCATGCTGATTACCCTTGTGCTTCTCGGCAAGTATCTGGAAGGGATAGCGAAAGCCCGCACGGCGGATGCGCTCAGGAGCCTGATGGAGCTCGGTGCGAAAACCGCCGTTGTCCTCCATGACGGCAAAGAGGCTGAGGTGGGCGTGGAATCGGTGATGGTCGGTGAAACCCTTGTGGTCAAGCCCGGAACAAAGATTCCACTGGACGGGGAGATAGTCTCCGGTTCTTCTTACATAGACGAATCCATGGTTACGGGTGAGAGTCTGCCTGTTCTGAAAGAAACAGGAGCAGAGGTCACTGGCGGAACCGTGAACGGCGGCGGAACCATCCTTGTGCGTGTAACCCGAATCGGGGCGGACACCCTCCTCAGCAGGATAATCCGCATGGTGGAGGATGCGCAGGCGGTTAAAGCACCGATCCAGCGCATGGCGGATGTTATCTCGTCATACTTCGTGCCCCTTGTGATTATCTTCGCGCTCATGGCCTTTACCTTCTGGTTTTTCATACTCGGAGCAGGCTTCACCAAGGCAATTATCATATTCACCAGCGTTATAGTTATCTCCTGCCCCTGCGCTCTGGGACTTGCCACGCCGACATCAGTAATGACCGCAACAGGCAGGGCGGCCTCCTTCGGGGTGCTCTTCAAGGGAGGTGAGCATCTGGAAAAACTCAGCCGCACAGACACTCTTGTCCTTGATAAAACAGGAACTGTCACGGAGGGCAGGCCCGCAGTGAGAGAGATCGAAACTGCGCCCGGCTTTACAAAGGATGAGGTGCTGAAATTTGCCGCTGCTGCGGAAATGCTCTCAGAGCACCCATTGGCGAAGGCGGTTATAGAAGCGGCAGCGGGGCTTGAGCTTCCCGCGGCGGAGAATGCCGTGACTGATGCCGGTAAAGGGATAAAGGCGGATGTATGCGGCAGAACGGTGACAGCCGGAAGCAGGAGGCTTGCTGAGGCAGACTTTTCATCTCTTGAAAAACAGGCGGAAGAGTTTGAATCCCTTGGCCGGACTCTGGTTTATGTAACAATAGACGGACAGGCGGCAGGGCTGCTTGCCGTTTCGGATAAAATAAAAGACGGTGCGGCGGTCCTCGTGGAATATGCCGGAAAACTGGGCATGGAGGTATTCATGCTCACCGGAGATACAAAAAAGGCAGCCGAAGCCGTGGCGCATGAGGCGGGGATAAGGCATGTCATAGCCGGAGTTCTGCCGGACGGCAAAAAGGACGTAATCGAAAAACTTAAGGCAGACGGCAGAACCGTTGCCATGGTGGGGGACGGAATAAACGATGCGCCTTCTCTCGCCCTTGCGGATGTGGGGGTAGCCATGGGTACGGGTACTGATGTGGCCATAGAGACATCGGGCGTTACACTGCTTAAGGGTACGATGAAGGAGCTCGGAATCGCCCTGAAAATAAGCAGAAGCGCAATGACTAACATAAAGCTCAGTCTGTTCTGGGCACTGATATATAACATAATGGGAATCCCCCTTGCGGCAATGGGCTATCTCAGCCCGGTTATTGCGGGTGCGGCTATGTCGTTCAGCTCGGTTTCTGTGGTGCTGAATGCGCTGCGGCTTAAGAGGTGGAGCCCTGATAAATATTTAAGGAGAGTGCATTAATGGAAAAAGCGGAACTTAAAGTTGACGGAATGAAGTGCGGACACTGCAAAATGGCAGTGGAAAAAGCCCTCGGCGGCGTTGCCGGTGTGGCATCGGTTAAGGTGGATCTCGCCTCGAAGTCGGTAGAGGTTGAGTTTGACGGAGCAAAGGTGAGCCTTGAGGAGATTAAGGAAACGATCACTGACGAAGGTTATGAGGTAAAATCTTGAAACACGCCGATACTCTGGACAGGCTGAAAAAAATTCAGGGGCAGATAGGCGGCATAATCCGCATGGTGGAGGACGGCTCATACTGTATAGACATAGTGAACCAGATCTCCGCCGTGCGGGGCGGGCTTGACAAGGTCACGCTTATGGTTCTGGAAAAACACCTGAAAAGCTGCGTTTCCTCCGCCATCAAGGAAGACCACCCTGACGCCGCCATCGAAGAATTGATGGGCACTATCCAAAGATATATAAAATAATTAAAGCCCTACAGTTCCATGGATGGAACTGCGCCGTGCGCAGCGAAGCCTTGCTTTGCAAGGCGCGAGCGTGTATTCAAAATTTCCATGGATGGTAAATTTTGAATAATCAGGGAAAGAGTCTGCGCCGTGCGCAGCGAAGCCTTGCTCTGCAAGGCGCGAGCGTGTGTAAAATCAGGCAGGATGCACTGATTTTACTATCAAGTCGAAGAATTGATGGGCACTATTCAAAGATATATAAAATAGTTTAACCTCCGCAGCCCTCACAAATGAGGGTCTGCGGAAGATTTTTCAGATACTGCTGCTTTCTGCCCTAATTAAACTGATAGCCGCATACTTTGTGTGAGCCGCTGTAGTAATCCTGCCACCCGGTAGTCTGGGTCTGAATCATCTGGGCTACGCCGTCCACAGTTTCGGATACGCCGATGGATGTGAGATACTGCTTCACGCTTGTGGCCGTTGTTCCGTAACGGATTACAGCAACAATAAGATCCCCTATGCGGCTGTTGGTATCCCCGCCCATTTTATGGCCCGCAATGGAGATATTAAACTTAGAAGCGTATTTATAAGCCTGTCCGGCAGAGGCAAAGGCAAATCCCCACCATGAGCCGCCCACAAGTGTTTCCTGAGCGATGAGCTTGATCAGATAAGCCGCATCGCTTATCGCAGACTGAGCAAGGGCGCTGCCGGGTCTCTGATACCAATGGATATTCCAGTGGTCCGCCACCTGTCCGTGTACAGCCCATTCGCTTACGGCAAGTCTTATACCTCTGCCGAATCTGGGGGTTCTGAGGCTGCTCCACGGGCTCTTGTTGCATATCCCTGATGTTGCTCTGACAGATGTATCATCATGGGAGTGGAGATCCTCCATTGTGATTTTCTGATAAGGTGTCCGCACAGTCCTTGCCGCAGTTGTCCCGGAGAGAGCTGAACTTCCCGCTGCGGAAAGATTGTCTGATAAATCATAGGTTCCTGTGGCGGTAGCGCAGGATGATTCCCCGTCCACCAGCACAATTTTCCCGTCTTTATCATGAAGACATGCGGCTCCGTGCTCGTCCCCCTCATTTGCGCCGTCAAGGTCATCGTTATATGTATGGGTGTAGTATTCGTAATCCGTATCAAGATACCCGCCGCCTGTAATATTGGGTATTATGAGTGCTGCCTCCGGCATGAGCGCATCAACAGCCATAAGGCAGTCAACGTCTTCATTCATTTTAGCTGTTCCGTGTATCCTTCCGAGGGTTGATGAAACCAGGTTTCCGGAAGCGCCGAACACAAATTTTGCGTCATATGAGGGGATCTGATGGCTGTTCAGATTTTCCAGAAACCATATAATCAGCCCGAAGTTCCGCGCGACTGCTTTTTCCTCCTCCTCGCTGACTGTATCGCTGTTTTTCGTGAGGAGTGCTCCTGCGTGGCTGTTGCTTAAGTCATCCACAAAGAAAACAAGGCTGGCGCTTATTGCATAATCCCATTCCGCTGCGGCAGGGTTGATAAATTCGCTGAAACTGTCATCTGCCTCAATCTCAGTTACTGTATCAGAACAGGCAGAGAGATCAGGATTCTGCGATGTAAGCTCAAAAGGAAGAATAATGTTAAGGGTAATGACCGATTTCTGAACTCCGGTTTCGGTGTAAACCCCGTCTGCCACGGAGATGGATTTAAACTCAACCGAGTGAAGGGTATTCAGGGATGCTATATCATTCACACCGCTGAAAAGAGGGAAGTTTCCGACAGCCTGATGGAGCTTGGCGGTCACCGAAGGGTGAGTGAATATTTCGTCAATAAATTCCGTGATGCTGTTCTCGTATCTTGCTGCTGCGCTTTCGCCCAAAGTTTCTTTAAGGGCTTCCCTGTCAAGTCCGAACGCCCAGCCTGCCATATTATCTCTGGCTGCGTATGAGGCGTAATCAGATAAGGGCGAATCGCCTATCTGTCCGCTGAGAAGGCTGGTCTGTGTGAGGTTGAAAAGGCCTGATGAACTGAATGTTGCGGTATGCCCCGTTTCCGGTTCAGGCAGCATGGAATATACTGACTTCTCACCTTTTGAAGAGCCCGATCCTGAGCCGCATCCTGCGATAAGTATTTGCAGACAAATTAGAAAAGCAATGAAGACATTGACGTGTTTTCTGTGCATTGCACACCTCCGGTTATGAAGATGATACCATATTCCATGTGGTTGTCAGGAAAATGACATATTTTTTTTCACGGAGAATGCATAAAAAATGCCGGTCGCATTGGGGGCGCGACCGGCCAAGCATGTGTGTTAAGGAGGGGAGGGAAAATTTCCTTGTTTATAAGATTGGTTCCGGTCTTTTATTTGTCAACAAAAAAAGTCCGAATTAAACGGAAAAATTTGCACACTAACTTTTCCTGTTCCTCATAAGCTCTTTAAATCACGAAAAATGTGGTGTAAACTGACTAAGTTATTACTCCTCCGGAGGGGAACATGCCTAAGATAGACGCATTTTTCAACCATTTGATGAACGAGGGCGGCAGTGACCTGCACCTTTCCGCAGGTGTGAAACCGCAGATGAGAAGGCACGGCGAGCTTACGGAAATCCCCTTTAAGTATGATAAACTCACCAACGAAATGCTTACGGAGCTTCTTTCAGAGATATGTCAGGAAGAGCAGTGGAAGAAGTTTCTTGATAAAAAAGATCTGGATTTCGCTTACGAGATTCCCGGTAAGGCGCGCTTCCGTGCCAATTACTATTACCAGAAAAGGGGCATGGGCGCTGTTTTCAGGATAATTCCCGATACTGTCCTCACTGTGGAGCAGCTTGGTCTGCCGCAGCAGGTGCTGAGGTTTGCAGATTACAGCAGGGGACTTATCCTTGTTACCGGAGCGACGGGAAGCGGCAAATCAACCACCCTTGCCGGAATAATAGACTACATCAACAAAAACAGGCCGGATCACATCCTCACTGTTGAGGACCCGGTGGAGTTTGTGCATAAACCCGCCAGATGCCTCATCAACCACCGTGAAGTCGGCGCACATACACAGAGCTTCGCCGCTGCCCTTAAGGCTGCGCTCCGTGAAGACCCTGACGTTATTCTGGTGGGTGAGATGCGCGACCTTGAAACCATCGAACTTGCCATAACAGCCGCCGAGACGGGACACCTTGTCTTCGGCACTCTGCATACCAATTCCGCCGCAAAAACAGTGGACAGGATAATAGATGTTTTCCCCGAAGGCAGACAGGCGCAGATCCGCGCCATGCTCAGCGAATCCCTGAAAGGCGTTGTCTGCCAGCAGCTTTTCAAAAGGACGGACAAACCCGGCCGTGTCGCGGCACTTGAGATAATGTTTGTGAACAGCGCCATAGCCAACCTTATCAGGGAAGGCAAAACCTTCCAGATTCCATCCAGCATCCAGACCGGAAAAGCCGAAGGGATGCAGCTTATGGACGGGGCAATCAAAGACCTGCTTACTGCGGGCAGGATCTCACCGGAGGAAGCATACGCCAAATGTTTTGACAAAAAGGCGTTTGCCAAATATCTGGATACTCCCCCTGCGGAAGCTGAGGGTTAATGGACGGACTCACACTCACTAAAGCCGTCCGTCTGCTCAATGCCGAGTTTGCCGGGAGCAAGCTGAACCGTATCGGCGTTACGGATGATTCGCTTTATCTGTCCCTTTACTCTGAGGGAGCAAAATATATCCGTATCCGCTGCGGCGATTCACCGGCGCTTTTCCCTGCGGACAAGTGTGACGGTTCACAGTCCGACAGGCTGGATGCTCTGAGCGGGGCCACGCTTAAATCCATAGACTGCCGCAGGTATGACCGTCTTGTGCGGTTCACTTTCCTTAAGCGCCGCCCCAGCGGAAAAATCATCCAGTACAGGCTTATGGCTGAGCTCATCGGCAGAATGTCCAACGCAGCCGTGATTGACGGTGAAGGGACTGTGCTTTTTCTGCTGAACAGAAGCAACGCCGATGCGGACAGGGCGTTCGGCATAGGTGAAAAATATGCCGCGCCGAAGGCAAACAAACGTCTCAGTCTGGAAAATCATGAAAACTGCGGAAACTTTGCCGAGCTTGCGGGTTTTTATCCGCTCACGGTTAAGCATGCGGAAAAGCTGAGGGCATCGGGTTTTTCGTTTGCAGAAACCTGTATGTACATAAACAGCTGCATCCTTGATGATGACAGGTTTTACATCACGGAAAACGGAAAAGTGATCCCTTTTAAGTCTCCGGAGGCGGAGGAGAGTATAAACCTTGCTCAGTATGCCCGTATTCTCAGCGGGGATGCGGAGATAAAAAAGAGCGGCGCAGCGAAGAAGCGTCTGCTGAAATTTTATGAGAAGCAGCGCAAAAAATATACTTCTCTCATGGCTGAGCTTGAAAAGGAGCTTAAGGAAGCCTCGCTCTGGAGGGACACCTATGAGAAAGGCATACTGCTGCGTGACAACCTCGCTGAGATAGACGGACGCACAGGGGAGATGGAACTCAGTTTCTACACCGAAACAGGGGTGGAAAAGCGCATATTCGTGATACCCGAAGGCGAAAACCCTTCCGCCCTCACGGGAAAGCTGTTCAGAAAAGCGGCTAAGATGGAGCGCTCCGTTTTCAGGATAGAGGAGAGAATCAAAGAGATAGAGCAGTTTCTGGAAGGCATAGAGGAGCAGATCTATTTCATAGAAAACTCCGCCGGCGAGGAGGAGCTTTTAGCCCTTGAGGATGAAATGCGCCGAGGTGACAGAACAAAAAGCAAGCAGGAGATAAAGCAGAAGCAGTTTATGTGCTTTCAGCTTCCCTGCGGCAAGGCATACGCCGGGCGAAACTCGGTCACCAACCATCGTCTGGTTTTTCAGTTCGCCAAGCCTGATGATTACTGGTTCCATGCGCAGAAAATACCCTCCGCCCATCTCATACTCCGCTGCGAAACCCAGCCGGATGAGGATGACATACTACAGGCCGCCGCCATAACCGCCGCTTTCAGCAAGCATAAGGGCGAAGCTAAGGTAACTGTTGACTACACAAGGAAAAAACACGTTAAAAAGCCCAAGGGCACACCGCCGGGCTTTGTTATTTATCATAAATTCGGTTCGGTAACTGTTCAGCCTGCGCAGGAAGAGGAGCTTGACAGGCTGAAAACGGATTAACTTTTTGCTTTTATTGGAAAATAGCTATTTAGGTGTTAGAATTATATAAATATTTATTTAAGGTGAAAGGTGTCAAAATCCAACTCTCTTGGCAGAACATATTTTCTGACAAGTCTTGCCGCTGTTTTTCTGTTCGTTATTCTTTTTTCCTCGTTTCTTGCCTATCACGAGTATAAGGACTTTGCCGTCAAAAGCGCCGAAGTTGATGAACGGCTGCTGAGGGAAGGGAAGGAAAACCTCCAGACAATGACTTACCGGGTTGCCACGTTCATTGAAAATGAAAAAAGCCTCGCAGAGGAAAAACTGAAAGCGCAGGTGAGAAACAGGCTGAACTACGGTTACGGTTTTGTGGAAAACGTCTATCTCAAATACGGGAAAACAGAGCCCAGAGAAAAAGTCATCCGGATGATAACCGAAGTTTTCTCTGATTTAACATTCGGTGCGGACAGCTATTTCTTTATATTCGATAAAGACTACAGGCAGATACAGGGCGACTTCGGCCTGCCGCATGATATAAATCTTTCTGAAATGACGGACTACAGGGGCAGATACGTAATCCGCGAAATAAAAGAAACTGCCATGAAGGGCGGCGGTTTTGTAACCTACCAGTGGAAAAAGCCCGGCGTGAGCGACTTCTCCTACGGAAAAATCTCCTACGTAAGGTATTTTGAACCCTATGGACTGATTATCGGTACAGGCGGCTATGTTCAGGATGTTGCGGAGGATGTTAAAAGGGAGGCCTTACAAAGGATAGAGCACCTAGTCAGCAATGATAAGGCATTTTTCTACATTCTGGATAATTCCGGCCGCGTACTCAGCCATTCCGATGCGGGGCTCATAGGCAAAAAAGCAGATGAAGCAGATAACCCTGTGAAGCAGAGGGCGCTTAAAAGCATTCTGGCATTTGCAGAAACTGACACCGAAGGCTATTACGGTTTTGACTGGGTGCGTGACGGGGCGGGTTCCCCTTCCTCCATGGCATCCTACAACCTTAAATATCCTGAATGGAACTGGGTAATAGGCTCTGCGATATATGTTGATGATGTCCGCAGAATAATAGACCAGGACAAACATGAGCTTCAGATGGGTCTGCTCAGGTCAATGTCCATAGTAGGGCTTTCATTTATAATTGTTTTCGCGACAGCGTATTTCATCGCCAAGCGCTTTTCCGGCATGCTTGAGGGCGAGTTCCGCAAGTTTTTGGACTTTTTCTCCGGTGCGGCGGAAAACGGCGCTATTATAGATGCAAAGAGCATGAAGTATGAGGAGTTCAGGCAGCTTGCCGTTTACGCTAACCGGATGAATGAGGAAAACAGGCTCAACACAGTGGAGCTTGAAAAGGCAATGGACGCGGCGCGTAAAGCGAGCAGCACCAAGTCCGAGCTTATTTCACATATCAGCCACGAGCTGCGCACACCGCTGGCAGGTGTTCTTGGCTTTATTGAGCTTCTGGACGGAACAGAGCTTGATAAAATTCAGAAAAGATTCCTGCGCATCATAAAACACAGCTCAAGCAACCTTGTGGGCGTTGTGAACGATATACTTGATTTCTCCAAGCTTGAGACCGGAAGCCTTGACCTTAATTACGACAGGTTCAGCCCGCTCAGCACATTCGAATCCATGAGCGAGCTTTTCGGCTTCATGGCTTCGGAAAGCGGTGTTGAGTTCGCATTCTATATTGATCATGATATTCCGGCGGAGCTTTCGGGTGATGTGGTGCGAATCAGTCAGGTTCTCTCAAACCTTGTGGAAAACGCTGTCAAATTCAATTCTCCGGGCGGTTACGCAAAGCTTGACATCACCGCTGTGACAAAGAGTGACGGCTCCGTCCGCCTCCGTTTCAGTGTGGAGGACAGCGGCACAGGGGTCAGCGAGGAGAAAGAGGCGGAACTGAGAAAGCTTTTCTCCGAGTATGATACCGAAATTGCCGAAAGATTTGAAGGCTTGGGCGGCATAGGGCTCAGTGTCTCATCTGACATAGTGAAGCTCATGCACGGTGAAATAGGTTTTTCAAGACCTGAGAAGCAGGGTTCAGTTTTCTGGTTTGAGCTTGATTTCAGAGTGATCAGCCCCAAACCTGCTGTGGATGCGGAACGGGTGCGTGATTGCTATTCCGCTGTTTTCGTCAGTGATGAAATGGGTGAACCTGGCGTGACCGAAAACCAGATAATGCGTTATCTTGAGGCCTTCGGCAATGAGGCAGCGTATTTCTCATCCCTTGAAGATATTGAGAAACTTCCGTTTCTGGATGTGGTGTTTTATGTCTATTCTGAAAACACAAAGGATAAATTTCTCGAAAGCATCCGCACACACGAGGGTGTGCCTATTGTCCTTGTGATGGATATGCATAAACGCTTCGAAGAAGAGGGGCTGAGAAAACGTGCATCCTCGGTTCTGCTGAAGCCTATAGGAATTTCAGATATTTATGAGTCCGTTTATATCGCAATAAGCTACATGAATGATGAACCCGCCGGAGATGAAAAGCAGACAGGCAGAACCGCCGTATTTCACGGCACGGCTCTGGTTGCGGAGGATAACCCAGTGAACCAGAAAATGGTCAGGCTGATCCTCAAGGAGCTTGGGCTTGAGAGCGTCTGTGTGGACAACGGGCGCAAGGCAGTTGAGGCGTTCAGACAGGGCGGGTTTGATATTGTGATAATGGATATAAACATGCCGGAACTCGGCGGAATCGAGGCGGCAAAGCTGATAAACGAATATGAAAAAATAAATTATCTTAAGCATGTGCCCGTTATCGCCCTCACCGCATACGCCATAAAAGGGGACAGGGAGCGTTTTATGGAGGCCGGAATGGATGATTATCTTGCAAAGCCTGTGGGTATTGATATTATGAGGGAAACATTACAAAAACATTTGAAGGGCGGTAATAACGGATGAAAGACACTCCTCTTTTTAAAAAAGCTCTCTTTCTCGCTGCAAGGCGCGCCATGCTTGAGAACGAAATGATTGTCCGCGAGTTTGTGGAGCACAATCTTCCTGCGCACTACACCGAGCAAGACATGGAGGAGCTCTGTGAGCTGCTTCTCAAAATTTTCGATAACGATCTTTTTGATATAGTCATGGGGCAGAAAACCTCGGAGCAGTTCGAAGGTCAGTACAATGTGCGTCTGCTTAAGGATATTGAGAAATACGCCGCAATCTACCGCGAGAATAAAAAGATAAAAAAGTAACCCTCCGCCGGGGCTTGTTTTTCAGAGCATATGTGCGTATATTTATCCCCGTTCTTACTTTTTTTAACAGGTGATTTATGTATCAGGAAAGGTGGATGCTTGTCCGCGAGGACATGACATGGGACGAAGTGCGCCCTGAGGAAAAGGGGGGCGTGTTTCATATTCATATTTATAAGAAGAAAAAGGATCTGGAATGCTCTCTTGCGGCAAAAAACGAAACCACAAAGGTTTACAGACTTAAAGATATGATAACTGACGAAATTTATGATTTGGTGGACTTCGCCGAAATGGACAGAATGTTTGAGGAAAACAAAATCATCTTCCGCAACCGCAGAGGGCTTCATAAAGAAGTCCGCAGGTATATAGACTTCAGCCTTACATGAAAAAACGCATAGGCTTCACCACCACAATCCCCGTTGAAATAATCCTCGCCGCCGGGCATGTTCCGGTGGATCTCAACAATATATTCATAACCGACAAAGACCCGACCGCCTTTATTGACTACGCGGAGACGGAAGGCCTTCCCCGCAATATATGCGCGTGGATCAAGGGGATATACACCGCTGTGATAAGGGGCAGTATTGATGAGGTTATCGCCGTGACTGAGGGGGACTGCAGCAACTCCCACGCACTGGCGGAGCTTTTCATGGAGCACGGAATCCCCGTTCACAGCTTCGCCTACCCCTTCGGCAAGGAGGACAGGCGGAGCTTTCTTGAGCGTGAGTTCAGGTCGCTGGCAAAGTCCCTCGGCACAACATATGAAGCCGCAGAGGAATACACAAAGCGCACAGACCCCATCCGTGCGAAGCTCCGCAGGCTGGACGCTCTTACTGCACAGGAAAAAGCATCAGGGTTTGAAAACCACCTCTGGCTTGTGACCTCCACCGATTTTAATACGGAGCCTGTTTCATATGAGGCGGAGCTTGATGCGAAACTGGCGGAGATAGAGATGCGCAGCAGCGCAGGACGGAAGATACGCATAGGTGTTCTGGGCGTTCCCACCATATATGACGATATGTACGGCTTCATAGAGGAGAAGGGGGCATCCGTTGTTTTCAACGAGATCCAGAGGCAGTTCGCCATCCCCAGCACAAACCCTGACTATATAGCAAGATACGCCGAATACACTTATCCGTATGATGTTTTCGGCCGCATACAGGACATCAGGCAACAGACGGCAGAGCGCCGAATAGACGGACTGATACACTACGTGCAGTCGTTCTGCTACCGCCAGATGCAGGACATCACCATCAGAAAGCATATGGACGTGCCCGTGCTCACGATAGAGGGAGATTCCCCCTCCGGCATAGACGCACGGACGAAAATACGCATAGAATCATTCATAGAGATGCTGGAGGCACGGAAAAATGACCGTTAAAGCGGGAATAGACCTCGGCAGCAGATACGTTAAGCTCGCCTTTCTGAAAGACGGCGAAATCACATACCGCAGGTGGGATACGGCGGAGTTTTACCGCTCATTCGTCAGGCGCGGGGCGGAAGGACTGGTCATAGATCTGGACGCTGCCGGACTTGAACACGTAGATTCAATAACTGCAACGGGTTACGGCCGCAACCTGCTTAATTTTGCAAACGCTAACGTAATCTCCGAGATAAAAGCACACTTCAAAGGCGCTCTTGAAGCCACAAAAGAGAAGGACTTCGTTCTGGTGGATGTCGGCGGGCAGGACAGCAAGGTTATCTGCGTGCAGAACGGATATATTGAAGACTTCGTGATGAACGATAAATGCGCCGCAAGCACAGGACGCTTTCTGGAGAACGCATGCGGCATACTGCGGATAACTCTGGATGAGCTTGCGGAAATGACCGAAAACCCAGTAAAGCTCAGCTCCACCTGCGCCATATTTTCCGAAAGCGAAATAATCGGCAAAATAGCCGAAGGCTACACAACAGAGGAGATCGGGGCGGGCGTTAACGAATCCATAGCCCGCAGACTGTACCCGCTTATGAAAAAATTCAGAGCTGAGAAAATCTTCGCCGCTGGCGGCGTGGCGGCAAACAGTGGGCTTATTCACTTTCTCAGCGAAATGGCGGGACGCAGGATAGAGGTTCTCCCCGACAGCCAGTACAACGGATGCAGAGGTTGTCTGGGGTATTGAGGTTTCTATCCTTCCACGGAAGGATAGAAAGCGGCTTTTTTGTCCTTGTCAAGAAGGATAAAGATACTTATATTTATCCTTGTATGGGAGGATAAATATGAGAGAAACCTTTAAAACCCTTATCACTGACTTTCAGGAACGCAAACCGGATAATATCATACCCAGAGAATATGATATTCCCGTGGACAGTGAAAAGATAGTCTCTCTGGTAGGTGTACGGCGCTGCGGAAAGACAAGTATTCTTTTTGATATTATAAACTCCCTCAAGAAAAAGGTTCCTTCCGAAAATATAATCTATGTAAACTTTGAGGACGACCGCCTGTTTCCTACAGAATTGGGCGATCTGAATCATATCATGGAGGGTTATTATGAGATGCATCCTGAAAAAAGGCATGAAACAGTATATGTCTTCCTTGATGAGGTGCAGAACATTGCCGGATGGGAAAGATACGTGCGGAGAATATACGATACTCTGAACATACGGGTTTTTGTTACAGGTTCTTCCTCAAAGCTTCTCAGTAAGGAAATAGCCACATCGCTCAGGGGCAGAACCCTCACTTATGAAATTTTCCCTTACTCTTTTGCAGATTTTATAAAAGCAAAAGGTATAAAGGTCAATTTCAACAGTTCAGATTCCGTAAGCTATATAAAAAACGCTCTTAGTGAGTATCTCACAGACGGCGGATTTCCCGAAACAGTATTGCAATCTGCTGATATAAAAAGACGTATTCTCAGGGATTATCTGGATCTTATAGTCTATAAGGATATAGTGGAGAGATACGGAGTAAAAAATAATAGCCTGCTCAAGCATATAATTAAATACAGCTTTTGCAATATAGGCACACTTGTGAGCCTGAACAAGCTTTACAATGATCTGAAATCACAGGGGTATAAACTCAGCAAGGATACAGTTTTTGATTATTATTCATATCTGGAAGACGCTTATGCTGTTTTCAGCATTCCTGTTTTCAGAAACAGTATAAGGGAAGAAAACCGCAACCCCAGAAAAATATATTCAGTGGATAACGGTTTTAAGGGAGTTTACGATGCTTTTGTTACGGACGATTTCAGTAAACTATACGAAAATGCCGTGTTTCTGCATCTTCGCAGACAGACGGCTGAGATCTACTACTACAGCGGAAAACAGGAAGTAGATTTCTACTGCGTTGCAGAAGGTAAAAAGACTCTGGTAAATGTCAGCTATAAAATTGACAGCCCCAAAACAAGAGAACGTGAGCTAAACGGGCTTCTTGAAGCAATGGAATATTTTAAAATGAGCGAGGCTTATCTTATCACTACTGATGAAGAGGAAACATTTCAGCAAGATGACCGGACTATACATATTCTGCCGCTCTGGAAGTGGCTGCTGCGGTGATCTCAGGTTTTTGGCGTAACAAATGCAAAACGCTTTTATGCGATTGAGAAAGTTTTACAGGCCGTCCTAGATTATTTCGATTATCCATGACAGCCCCGAAAATAATCACAACGGCTTTAATGCAATATTCTCTGCACACCTTTGCTGACTCCATTCATCTGTCAAATTTTCCCTTTATAACTGGAATATGCTGCCAATCAACAGCTTTTTTAGCTCTCTCTGATGATAATCAGATAAAATTCCCTTTATAACGGTAAAATACTTGTTTTTTTATTGCTTCTGGGTTAATAATATCTATAAACATGAAATTTTCCCTTTATGGAGGGTATCTGTATGGAACTTGCTGAGATAATTAAAGATGCAAGGAAGGCGGCAGGGCTGACACAGAAAGAGCTTGCGGAACATGCCGGTGTTGCGAAAAACCTCATTTATGACCTTGAAAAAGGCAAAATGACAATCAGATACGAAAATATTTTAAAGGTTCTGCACATCCTTAATATTAAAGTGAAATACATTTCTCCGTTAGGCGGTAAAGATGCGTAAGGCGCTTGTATACCAACAGGGGATACCTGCCGGATTTCTCACTGAGACTGAACGCGGGTACGAATTTCAATATCTTCCTGATTATGACGGAACAGCAGTTTCGCTCACACTTCCTGTGGCAGGTAAATCTTATCAGTTTGATGATTTTCCGCCTTTTTTTGACGGACTTCTGCCGGAGGGTTATCAGCTTGAATCACTGCTGAGAAGGCTCAAGATCGACCGCAATGATTCTTTTTCACAATTAATGGCTGTGGGGGCTGATCTTGTCGGTTCGGTCACTGTGGAAGAGGTGGCGGAATGAGATGCCCGGTCACCTACGAAGAGACGAATTACAGATACAGTGAAGCGGGTTTGAAAACCATTAACCGTAACCTGAAAGAACTGCATGATCTGCCTTACACGAAAGATGAGCTCCGCATTGAGGCAGCGGCAAGGTCTGAAAAAATGTCTATTCAAGGTGTTCAGCCGAAGCTGTCCGCAAGGCTGAATGTCAAGGGATGCGTTTTTGAGCTTACGGACAGGGGCGGGCAGTATATTCTAAAGCCGCAGTCTGCCGGTTACCCTGAACTGCCTGAAAATGAAGATCTGACAATGCGGCTTGCAAAATCTTACGGGCTGGATGTGCCGCTTCATTTCATGATTTACGGCAAAGACGGTGCACTCACGTATGTAATTAAGCGTTTTGACCGTGCTGGGAAAAACAGGAAACTGTCTGTTGAGGATTTTGCCCAGCTATCCGGAGCTACAAGGGATACCAAGTACCGCTCCAGCATGGAGCAGGTGGCGAAAATAATAGAAAAATACTGCACTTTCCCGCAGATAGAAAAAGAGAAGCTTTTTAAGCTGACCCTGTTTTCGTTTATCACAGGAAACGAGGATATGCACCTGAAAAACTTCTCTCTGATATATGAGGGCGATAAAGTTCAGCTTTCACCAGTTTATGATCTCCTCAACACAACCGCAGCTGTTCCCAACCCCATAGAAGAGCTTGCATTGCCGCTTAATGCCAAAAAGAACAGAATAACCAAAGCCGACCTTGTGGATTATTATGGGAAAGAAAGGCTTGGTCTGAATGAGAGGGTGATCGATAAGGCACTGTCATCGCTTAAAGCTGTTTCTGCCGGCTGGGGAAAGACAATTGAAATCAGCTTTCTTTCCGCAGGCATGAAGGAAAAGTATTTAAGGCTGCTCACGGAACGCCGGGAAAGATTATTTTAAATTAAGGAACGATGTAGTCATTTGTAGTCACTTTCGGTTGGCGCAGGTTCCCTTTCTCGTCCCCTGTAAATAAAAAAGCCCCTGACTGATGTCAGAGGCTTTTTCATATGCCGAGGGGGGGACTCGAACCCCCACAGGATTAACTCCCACAGGTACCTGAAACCTGCGTGTCTACCAATTCCACCACCACGGCTTAGCATAATAGGGAAAGAAATATTATGATTTCCTTAATCCGTTGTCAACAGATAAATCCCTTATCTTTATTTATTTCCCGATGCCGTGAAAGCATTTTTCCACATGTTCCTTCGGAAGCTGTTTCCCTGCGAATGCTGTGGCAAGTGTAATCAGCGCCGACACGGGCAGACCTATCACAAGCGGGTCAACCGCCGCCCAGATAGTGCCCTCCGCCAGAGAGTTCACGCCGAAAACCGCCTTGCAGATCATCATCGGCCCTGAAACCTTGTCATGCACAAAGAAAAGCCAGAAAAAGCTGATTATTGTGCCTGCCGTAAAGCCTGTGAATGCGGAGAATTTCGTGATCCGCCTTGAGTATATCGCTCCGAAATACAGCGGCAGGAAGGCTGCGGCGCATATGCCGAAGAATATGGCGGTTCCCCTTGCGATTATCGCTGTTCCGCCGTCAAAGAAAAGCGGCAGCCCCCATGCAAAGAAGTAGCTGAGCATGATCGTGAAGATTATGCCCGCTTTTGTGATAAGAACCGAATTGCCCGATTTCCCCAGCCATTTTTCATAGATATCCCTGCCGAGGGAGGTTCCCATGGCATGAAACTGTGAGCTCAGCGTACTCATTGCCGCTGAAAGCATGGTTATGGTGAATATAGCGGTAAACCACTGGGGCATAGCCTTGCTTATATAGAGAGGGATAATCTCCTCCACATTTTTGTTGGCGGCGATGAGCGATATTTTCCCCGCCGTTTCCTCATTCATATAATAGAAATACACATTTGACAGTGCGCCGACTATGAACGCCACTCCCACAGCCACAAGAACGAACACCCCTCCTATGAGCACGGCACGGTTAAGCTCCCTGTTGCTTTTAACGGTCATGAAGCGGACGATAAGCTGAGGCTGAGCCAGAACGCCTATCCCCACGCCCATTACCATAGTGGTAACCACCGTCACCCAGAAGGGGGAGCCGAGGGTGGGAAACGATGTCCATCCTGTGTGCCCCTGAGCGCCGAATATGCTCACGGCAATGTCCGCCATGTCTGTAAGTTTCTGATGAGCCTCGACTACTCCGCCCATTTTCCAATAGGTGAAAAAGAGCAGAATGATCATCCCCGCAAACATCACAGAGCCCTGAAAGGCATCTGTATACATAACACCTTTCAGCCCGCCCATTACAACGTAAACTGCCACTATAACAGTAAGAAAAAACAGCGCGGCGTTATAATTAACGCTTAATATCTGCGCTATGAACTTTGCGCCGCCCATGAGAACCACGCTGGCGTAAAGGGGCATTGCGACGAATATGAGAAGCCCAGCGAGCCCCTGAAGTGTGCGGGACTGAAAACGCAGACCTATAAACTCAGGGAAGGTATGGGCATTGAGATTCAGCCCCATGACCCTTGTGCGTCTGCCGAAAAAGACAAAGGCGATAAAAACGCCCACGAAAATAGTAAGAACAGTAAGCCAGAGAAGGCTCATGCCGAAAACAGCCGCCGCGCCGCCGAAACCCACAATCGCCGAGGTGGAGATAAACGTTGCGCCGTATGACATAGCCATCACGAAGGGGTGGATCTGCCGTCCGGCGACCATGTAATCCGCAGTGCTGACAGTGCCTTTATAGGCCTTAACAGTGAGCCAGCCGACTATGGAAAGATAGATTATGACAACAAATGTAAGAAGAGGCAGACTCATTTCCATCAGAGCGTCTCCTCAACTTTTCTTTCTTCCTCAGCCCATGCCTGTTCCTGAATAAATTCCTCATCGGTCATGATGTAGCCTTTGTTCCAGTTGATTATTCCGTAAATGATGCAGAGCACGGCGCTGAGAAGCATGAGAATAAACCCCAGCGGAACCGCCCATCCTGATAAACCGAGCATGTAAGCCCCCAAGAAAACAAATTAAATTTCGGAAGCTTACATTTTTTGAGAATTACAGACAATAAAAAACTGTCACTCCCGGACAGTGACCTTGCCGAAATGGGATTCAAAGAGGGTTTTCAGCGAATAAAACTCTGCCTTGGTCATAGGCGGAGAGAAGCGTTTGTCCAGAAGCGGCGTTGATCTTTGAAGAAACTGTAAAGCCAGAGGCACATCCCGCGCAAAGTCCGCCAGCCAGAAGAGTGATTCCTCATCCGGCTTTTTCCATGCGGTATAGCGCAGTTCAAAGGGTATGCCGCTCTCCTTGAGAGCCCGGATAGTTTTCACAAAAGGCTCGGTGGAGCGGGCTGAGCGGGTCATGTATTCTATGTCCTCCGCGCAGAAGCCTTTTATGTCCACCGCTGCGTAATCGATAAGCCCTTTTTCAAGGAGCGGGAACAGCCTTGCCGGGGCAAAGCCGTTGGTGTCCAGCTTGATCTTGATTCCGTCATTTTTGAGAAAAGTGACAAAATCCGTGATATGATCTGAAAAAAGAGGCTCGCCGCCTGTTACGGCGACGGCCCCTATATTTCTTACAGCCATATAAGAAAGAAACTCGGATGACTTATTGTCCCTTTTTCTGCCGGTTACCAGAAGGGGGTTGTGGCAGTATCTGCACCTTAGGTTGCAGCCGTGGGTGAAGACAGTTGCCGCCACCTCTCCGGGGTAATCTATGAGACTGACGGGCGTAAAGCCTGCAATAAAGAAGTCTGTGTGACTCATTTGGAAACTCTGAAAGTCCCCCTGTTTATAAATTCCTCTTTTTTCCCTTCGTTCCAGTGGCTTGTGGGGCTGTGGTAGCCGACCACTCTGCTGTAGACATCGCAAGTTGTGCCTTTCACTTCTGCCATTTCTTTTTCCAGTGCTTTGATTTTCTCAAGCTTTTCCATTTTGTGCCTCCTTGCGCTTTTATGTATTTAAGGTCTTATATTTCGGCCTTAAGCTTTTCCAGTTCTTTAAAAATTTCCGCCTTTTTCTCCTCAGCGCAGAGCGGGCACTCAGGGTGTTTGCCCTTGAGGTAGCCGTGCACCGGGCATACGGAGAATGTGGGGGTTATTGTTATATAAGGTATTTTGTAGCAGCATGTTATTTCTTTCAGCAGTTTGCCCACTGCCGAGGGATCGTCTATGGATTCCCCAAGGAAAACGTGGAACACGGTTCCGCCTGTGTAAAGAGGCTGGAGCCTGTCCTGATGATCCAGCGCGGCGAAGAGATCTTTCGCCTTCTCCACCGGAATCTGCGTGGAGTTGGTGTAATACGGGCGGTCAAGGGAGCCGGATGTGATAATTTCCGGATAGTCCTTGATGTCACGCTTGGCAAGGCGGTATGAAGTGCCTTCTGCGGGCGTTGCCTCAAGGTTGTAGAGCATGTCGTCATCTTCCTGAAACTGTGCCAGCTTGCCGCGCATGAAGTTAAGTATCTTTTCGGCGAATTCAAGGCCTTCTTTATTCATAATATCCACACCGATGAAGTTCAGCGCAGCCTCGTTCATGCCTATTATGCCTATGGTGTTGAAATGGTTTTTCCAGAACTGGCCGAAACGGGCATGAATGTCCTCAAGGTAGAACCTTGCATAAGGATAGAGCCCGTTTTCTGTCAGCTTTTCAAGGGATTTGCGCTTTATCTTAAGGCTGTCGCGGGCAAGCTCCATGAGGGAGGAAAGCCTTTCGAAAAATTCCTCCTCGCTGCCTGCGGTATAGCCTATTCTGGGCAGGTTTATGGTTACAACGCCTATGGAACCTGTAAGCGGGTTAGCGCCGAAGAGACCGCCGCCGCGCTTGCGGAGTTCCCTGTTGTCCAGACGGAGACGGCAGCACATGCTGCGTGCATCCTCCGGGCTCATGTCACTGTTTACAAAGTTGGCAAAGTACGGGATTCCGTATTTCGCCGTGATTTTCATCAGCTCAGCCACTATGGGGTGTTCCCAGTCGAAATCCTTGGAAACGTTGTAAGTAGGTATGGGGAAAGTGAAAATGCGCCCTTTGGCGTCCCCCTCCATCATGACTTCCATGAACGCGCGGTTGATGAGGAACATCTCCTCCTGAAACTCGCCGTAGGTTCTGTCAGTCATTTCACCGCCGATTATCACCGCCTCATCCCTGTGGGTGGAGGGAACGTACAAGTCCATGGTGAGGTTGGTGAACGGAGTCTGGAAACCCACACGGGTGGGAACGTTAAGGTTGAAGACGAACTCCTGCATAGCCTGTTTGACTTCCTTGTAGGAGAGCTTGTCATAGGCTATGAACGGGGCAAGATATGTGTCGAAGTTGGCAAACGCCTGAGCGCCCGCCGCCTCCCCCTGCAATGTATAAAAGAAGTTGGCTATCTGTCCCAGCGCTGTGCGCAGGTGCTTGGCGGGTTTGCTCTCCACCTTGCCCGCAACTCCGCGGAACCCCTTCATCAGCAGGTCTTTTAAGTCCCAGCCGCAGCAGTACACCGCGAGCAGACCGAGATCGTGTATGTGGAAATCCCCTTCCGTGTGCGCTCTCTGCACTTCGGGCGGGTAGATTTTGTTCAGCCAGTACTTGGCGGTTACTGTGGATGAAATGTAGTTGTTCAGCCCCTGAAGAGCATAGGTTGTGTTGCTGTTTTCGTTTACACGCCAGTCACTTCCGCCGAGATATGTTTCCACTATGGATTCAAACCCCTCCATGCTGTCGGTGAGCGAGCGCATATCTGCACGCTGTTTTCTGTATATTATAAATGCTTTGGCAGTTTTGGCATGCCCCTGTTCAATGAGCACCTTCTCCACGCAGTCCTGTATCTCCTCAACAGAGCAGGAGCCGTAGCGCTCATAAGCATCGGTGAGCTTTCTGGTAACTATAAGGGAAAGGGCGGCGGCATTGTTTCTGTCGGTTCCGCCGACAGACTTTGCGGCCTTGAAAATGGCGTTTGCTATGCGTTCCTGATCAAAGGAAACAAAGCGCCCGTCACGTTTCATAACTTTTTCTATCATATAATCAATCCTCCGTAAAATAAGCGTAGTTCGAGCGGGAGGATGTTTAACAGCTAAAGATTATATGCGCTGAAATAACGGCGGCGTGTGATAATCTCATCCATCCCTCCGATGGGCAGTTTATTCCGCGGGGCAGGTATCCTGACTTGCCGTCGTCCTACTTGCTCAGCCTTCCCGTACATATTACAGTGGCGAAGAAAAGGAGCGTTCGTCCGGCTCACAGTTGCGGGGGCAGTGACGGATTTTAACCGCGCTTCCCTGAATCCCGTTGAGTTATTCTGCTATGAAGAGATCGATAAGTCAACCCTGATTTGGGTGAAAGGAGATAAAAAAGCTCCTGATTAAAAAACAGCCGTTTCTCAAGCCCGCCCCCGCCATGTTTTCAGGAGACGGCGGGCATTTGTCAGATGTAAATTCGTGTTCGATTTTTGCAATATTATATCTTTTAAGATGCAATTTCAAGTGTATATTATATTATATATGCCTTATAAGATAATGTATTGAATCAGGGGATTACTGTATTCTTAACAGTATGAACAGGATTGAACAGGTAAGGAACAATATTCTTGAGGCTATTGCGGAATCCGGTCTTTCACGGCTAAAGGTGACAGAGAAGGCGGGTATATCATACCAGCATCTCACGCGCTTTCTTAACAACAGCACCGGCGGCGAGATAGGTATCGGCATACTGTACAGGTTGGCGGAAGTTCTTAATGTTCCAGTGAGCTATCTTCTTGGAGATACTGATAAATCAGGAGAATACAAACTCACCTCATGCGGAGCGCAGATCCCCCCTGAGTGGGATAAAGTAATGAAAACCGTGATGAAGATGGATGAGCGGGAGCAGGAGAAAGTATATAAAATGCTTTCAACCTTTATTGAACTGATGAAGTGATGCGGTCATCATTCAGCTTTTCTTTATGTTAGATATTCTGGTTTTTCAGGCATGATTGCTGTGTTAAAGTTTGAATTAATAAACACAAGGTTATTTAATTTCCAATTCTCAGTCTGTATGTTATTGGACAAATTCTGTAAAAAAACCATAATATTGCTACATTTCGTCTAAAATACACTTGACAATCAAATTACGATATACAATTATATACAAAACATTGAAGAGGTGTATTTTGAGCAATATTGCAAGTGAGTATTATAAGAAACGTCCAGAGTTCTTTCATGCAATGAGAAATAATTGCGCAGATGCGTATCTTAAACTCTCCCAAACATATAGAAGAGTTACAGGTAATAGCCGTTCTGAGGCTAGAAATGATGAAATTAATCACAATCTTGCTCAACTGTCTGCCCTTCATCGTGGTATAGAGTATAGAATACTAAAGCGTTGTTGTTATGAGGCTTTTATACTTCATGACGATATTCACAAAGTTATGTTAGTTGTAAAACGTGAGTCAGCAATTGATATGCGTAGGCGTGATTACGATAGGTTTCGAAAAAATTGGCTTGCTATGTTGCTAAAGGAAGTCAGAAACCCTGAGCACAAATATAAACAACTTTCTTGGGATGAAGATTTTGAGGACTATGTTGAACCACACAAATTGCTTCCCGAAAAGTATAGGGATTATACTTTACTTTTTGTACTCCATTATGGCGACGTGGAGCTTAACGGAATGCAAATTATTTATACGGATGAACGCTTTGAAGTTTTGGAAAGATGTGATATAGATTTTGTTCCAGAAATCTCTAGCAAACCTGAGGAACTCGTGGAACTCAAATTGAAAGGTAATTTAAATGTCACTAAAGATAGGAAAAAGGCTTAAAATAGCAAGAATATACAGAGGGCTTACGCTTTCAGAGCTTGGAGATAAGGTCGGTATAAGTAAGCAATCATTATCGCTATATGAAAAAAATCAAGGTGCTTTAGATTTGGAAAAAATTGGTGCTTTAGCAAAAGAGCTCAATTTCCCTTCAAAATTTTTTATTCAAGATGAAGATATTGTAGATGAAAATACAATAATATATTTTAGACGTAAAACAACAGCAAGAGAAACAGATATTGCAAAACAAAAAATTAAGACAGATTTTTTATTTAAGATTTATAGATATTTGGTTGAATATATTGAGTTTCCTCGGTTGAATATTAAGAAATATGATATAGAGTCATGCCCTGCTCCTAAATATGTTGCTGACGATATTCGTAGGTATTGGAATTTAGGTAACGCTCCTGTTGGTAATTTAAAACATACTTTAGAATCCAATGGTATTCCTGTTGTTTTGTTAACTTCTGACAGAAAAATAGATGCATATAGCACAAAAAAAGATGATTATTGCATGGTTATACTAAATGAACAACAATCTGAATCCAGAGCATTATTTGATATGGCGCATGAATTAGGTCATATATTAATGCATCCTTGGCAAGAAAGCACTGAAAAGCTATCAGATGAGGTGTTCAAATTGCGAGAAGAACAAGCCGATGCTTTTGCTAGTGCTTTTTTGTTGCCAGAGGAAGAAATTAAAAAAGATTTTGTCAATCTAAATCCGTATAAGCTTCAAACTTATCGTAATTTAAAACGTAAATGGAAAGTATCAATACAAGCATTAATCATGCGAGCAAGTGATTTAGGCATAATAGATAACGAAATTAAGACCAAGCTGTATAAGCAAATCAGTACTTATAAGTGGAGATTATGGGAACCTGATGATGTTGAGTTTAATATTAAAAATACATTATTGAAGCAAGGTGTAGAACTATTAAAAGAAGTATATTCAAATGATTTTATTATGAATGACATGGCAGAAAAAGGATTTTATGTTTATCCCACTGAAGTTGAGTCTTTGTTGGGATTAAGTCCAAATACATTAGCCGTTAAAAAGTCCTACCTTGTGAATCTAAGATGAAAACGGATGCATATTAAGTGCAGCGCATTGGTTTCATCAAAGTAAATAAGCCTACCAAAATAAAGAAAGTGCTTTTTTGAAGCCGTATTCGGCATCACCTCTGAGAATGATGCCGAGGAAGCTTTATGTTTTTTCAGTAGTTGATTCCGGCCGCCTGAACGCTTTCCGGGTCGTGGCTGTGGCAGGGGGTTACGCCGTATGTCATGTCGCAGTTCGGGCATTTTGCCTCGAATGTTTCCATGGTGAAGCTCTCCTCGCAGTTGGAGCAGTGAATAACCATGGGCATAGGCATGGGCATTGAACCGTAGCCCATATGTCTGAGCTTGTTGACCACCTGTTTTCCGTTTTCAAATGTTCCTGAACATCCCTGATGCATATTCTATACCTCTCTATATTTTTCCGGCTTTGCCGTAATGCTGTACGTGTTTACGGTGCATTTCCTTCCATGGAAAATGCATTAGACTCTCCGCATCCGCCCAGAGCGAAGAATCCTTGTCCATTTAACCTTTCTTTGTTTTGAAAGAATACATCCGTTACGGTATAATTTACTTGATGGAGATCAAAATATGCAAAAAAATCTTTATCGTTTTAATTTTATATATTATAGTGCCTTTGTTAGGCAATATTGACAAATCACATTAGATTATTATTTTTATAACGGTTATTAGATAATTTTTCATGGAGGTAAGCATTGAAAAAACTGCTTCCGCTGTATATTAACAGGCTCAGCCCCTGTTACAGCCGTGATCATCTCGGCAACCACGGCTGCTACGCCAGAAACGATATACCCAGATTTCTCCACCTCACAGCCCTCGGCAGGTTTGACGAAGCCTTCTACGTGCTCAAGGAGACAAACCCTTTCAGCTCTGGCTGCGGCAGGTTCTGCGACCACCCCTGCGAAACGGCCTGTAACCGCACTAAATACGACCAGCCTGTGGACATAAAGGCGCTTGAACGCTTTGTTTCCGATGCGGGGTATGAAAAAGGCCTGAAACCGAAAATGACCGGAGAGGCGAAGGATAAAAAAATAGCCATAGTTGGCTCCGGCCCCGCAGGGCTCTCATCCGCATATTTCCTTGCCCGCTGCGGCTACAGGGTGGAGGTTTTCGAGAAGCATGAGGTCGCAGGCGGCCTCCTCACCGAGGGAATACCCGCCTACCGCTACCCCCGTGATGTTTTTGAAAAGGAACTGGCCTTCATAAAAGAGACCGGAGTTGTGATACACACCTGCGCAAATATAAATAAGGAAAGCTTCAAGGACTTAGCCGGAAACTACGATGCGGTGATAGTCGCCACCGGAGCCCACAAACCCGGTGAACTGGGTATAGAGGGCGAACAGCTTGACGGGGTGGAGAACGGTATAGCCTTCCTGAAAAAGGTAAACCTCGGACAGTTTGAGAAGCTCGGCATAAAAAAAGGCGAGAAGATAGGCGTAATCGGCGGCGGATATACGGCGATGGATGTTGTGCGCTGTGCTGTCCGCCTCGGTGCGGAGCCCACAATGGTTTACAGGCGAACATCAGCCGAAATGACCGCTCATCAGGGCGAGGTTGAGGAAACAAAGCGCGAAGGCGTGAAGTTTAAATTTCTCAGAAGCCCGCTTAAGATAGAAAAAACGGAAGACGCTCTCAGGCTCACTGTGCAGAAGATGAAGCTCGGCCCCGTGGACGAGAGCGGCCGCTCCAAACCCGTGGCCGTTTACGGCGAGACTGAAACCTACCACTTTGACCGCATAGTCCTCGCCATAGGCGACAAGCCGGATCTCTTCTTCGTGGGGGAGAAGTTCACTGTGGATTTCCCCAGAATGATCTGCCGCGACCTGCCGGAGGATGTGCAGAGCAAAATCTTCATAACTGGTGACGCCGCAATGGGCGCAACAGACAACACCGGAATGGTGGTTCGTGTGGTGGGGCTTGCGCAGGACACTGTGAAAAGCGTGCGCGAATACCTCGGCGAAACAGTGGAAACTGATAAAAACAGAAAGACAGCCTTCTACAATACATTGAACACTAAATATTTTGAAAAGAGCGGCAGACTGATAGAAGAAACAGTCCCCCTTGAGAAGAGGAACGGAAACTTTGATGAAATAGTGAAAACAGTTGATGCCGACCTCGCTCAGCTTATGGCGGGAAGATGCTTCAACTGCGGAATCTGCATTCAGTGTGACTGGTGCTGGCACTACTCTGACGGCAGCCTGATCAAGCTCGATAGGGAGTGGACACCGGAGAAGGATGCCTTCTACTATGAATTTCTCACGGAAAAAGTAAGCGATGCCACCTTCAAGAGTGTGGAAGCCTGTCCCAGAGCAGCACTGAGCATATCCTCCGCAGGGAGCGCAACTGAGAGCCTCCGTGAAGAGCAGTACATAACGAAAAGCGAACTCGAAGGGGGAAACAGATATGATAACTGACGGACTTTCCCGTTCGGGAAATTTAAGCGTATTCGAGTTCTCCGGCGGAGAGGAGGGGCTTGCCAGAGGCGCATGCGGCCTCCTCGGAGTAGTTGGCGATTTCAGCCTTGAGGCGGTGCTTAAGGCGGCAAGATGCCTCCAGTACAGAGGCCGTGCCGGAGCGGGCGTAACCCTCAAGGGGCTTTATAAGGACACCAACTTCTACAACTTCCACATAATGTTCCGCAGCAAAGAGAAGATAGACGAGCTTGAAAACGTTATCGGAAGTTGGGGTGTGCGCATTCTGGACAAGTTCAACATGGTGCAGAAGAAGTATTACTACGACTACGACCTGCCCATAATTATGCATTACGCTGTTGTTCCCCCCTCTCTGGATGAAATGATGTACAGGGAGAAGATGAGCGATGAGGCGCTGTACATGGTGAAGATGGTAAGCCGCTTCAACACTGCGTTCAAGGACGATGCGCGCATCTTCTCAAGCTCCAAATACAACGGAACTTTCCTGACCGCCTTTGAGCTTCAGGACACCATAGATATTTACAACCTCCACCAGTTTGAGGAGAGCTATTACGAGGCATGCCTCATTCACCTGCGCTGGCCCACGAGCAAGGGGCAGGGGCTTTGGTGGGGGCCGCAGCCAATCTCCCTCGGCGAGGTGGCGGGTGCGCACAACGGACACCTTTCAAGCGATGTTTCCAACGCAAGGGCGCTTGAGCAGCTTGACATCCACCTTCATGTGGGCACGGATTCCGAGGCTTTGTTCCTCCAGACGGAATATCTGCTGAAAAAGGGCTATTCCCTCAAAGAGATAGAGTGGATAATCTGCCGTAAGTTCCCGCAGGAACTCGCTAATATGAGCGCAGAGGATCTAGCACGGTATAAGGAGATTCTGGGTAATCCGGTGCTTGAGAGAATGAAGATCTCAGGCCCCGCAACGGGGATAATCCTTGTGGATGATGTGATGGTCGGCCTTACGGACAGGGATCACCTGCGCTCATTCAGCATAGGCATAAACGACAAGGTGGCTCTCATGGGGAGCGAGCAGAGGGCTGTCATAAGCGCTGCTTACTTCATGAACGAGGAACTCACGATGAGCGACCCCGAAGCGGGAAGAGTAATCGGCTTCGAGGTTAAGGACAAGAAGGTGAAACGCCTTGACTACGGGTGGAAGAACAATGCTTGAATATAAAAAAGAGATAGTCGTAAAACGGTCAATAAGATACACGGAACCCTCAGACACGGGGATATTCGCTCAGGGCGCAAAATACTGGGTGAAGGTCACTGATGACGCAGAGGAACCGGGCAGAGGCTGCGTACACTGCGCAACCTGCGTGGAATCCTGTACCCACAACCTCACAAAGCCCGAATCCGGCACAGGGGTTTTCAGCATGGAGACACGTTATCTCGATGCGGACGGAAACCGGGTCGAGCCGGAGGAGAAGGACAGTGCGGCATTTCTGGAGAAGATACTCTGGATCAACCCCGATGAGTGCTGCAACTGCAAAAGATGCGTTAAAATGTGCCCCCAGCGGGCGATCAAGGTTACGCACAATCCGGATTATCAGGAGATAGGGGTCACACTCTCAGGCTCCGAGGCCATAAACAACATAATCAGCCGTGCCGCGGGCAAATCAACCGTTTCCAGCGCACATCTGGGGAAATATCCTTCCAAAATGGATCAGGACTGGCTGATTGATGCGGCGGAAATCCTCTCCCCTCAGCGTGACCACCTCCACGAGTTCGCAGGGCAGATGCGTAAGATGACCCTCGGCAAGAGGAAAGCCCGCTTCGTGTGCGATACGCCGATATTCGATGTTCACCAGAGCTACGGCTCAAACAGCCATGAGGCGATACTGGCCAGAATGGCCGCCAGCATAAAACTGGGCAGACCGTTTTTCACAGGCGAGGGCTACATTCACCCGGATATGATGCCCGCCGCCAAACACTGCATACTCCAGTTCGGCTCCGGCGGTTACGGCCCATGGCTTGAGCTTGACAAGTTCGCCGGAATCTCCATGAAATACGGGCAGGACGCCAAAAAAGGGAAAGGCGGCAGGCTTCAGGACAAGAAAAACGATTACGAAATAGCCCTGCTCCGCTGTGTGGAGGCACTGCGCCACCTCACTGCGCCGAACCCCCAGCACCTTCAGTACTCCATAGAGGAGCTCCCCATGAGGGTGGAATCACTCCGTATGCTCCTTGGGGATGACAAGCTGATAGGTGCTGATGTTTACGGCACTGCGTGGAACTTCCCGGAAATAGCAGTGGCGATCGCAAAGGCGGGCTTTGACTACATTACAATAAAAGCCGGAGACGGCTCCACAGGAGCAGCGCACGCTGTTGACCTGAAAAACCGCGGTCTGAACGTGGTTTACCTTACCCATATGGCAGATCTTGCTCTGCGCAGAGAGGGGCTGAGGGAGGATATATCCATCATAGCCGAAGGCGGCGTGATGGACAGCTTCCACGCTTTTCTCGTAATGCTCGCAGGGGCGGACTTCGTGGGGATGGGCATGCGCCATCTGCATGTTCTGGGCTGCACCCTCTGTCAGAGATGCCACACAGGGCAGTGCGCATGGGGCATAACATCCAGACCTTACGGACACAGGATAGACCCCGAAACCGCCAGCGACAATATAGTCAGAATGGTGCACAGCTTCCACGAGGATATGGAAGGGCTCTCCGCCGGACTCGGAATGAGCACCCATTCGGATGTTGTGGGCTCCCGCCGCTTCCGTTACCACGGTGCTGATCCGCTTCTGTTTGCCACCTTCGGCCAGAAGGATTTCCCCAAACAGGTGCAGACGGTGATAATGAAGGAGAGCAGAAGCAAGGTCTTCATCCCCGAAAAGGAAGCCGCCGCAGCGCTTAAGGACAAGTTTGAGACGGTTCTGGCGAAGATAGAAGGGGACAGCCTCACCATTGACATAGGCTTTGACCAGATAGAAAGCCTTGAGCTTAACTTCATGATGAAGGAAGCAGTGCGCAGAGGCGTTAAAAAGTTCTTCCTTGATAACGTCATGGGGCAGAGGGTCATAGGCACAGGGATCAGGTGTGATGAGATAACCGTCCGCGGGCTTGTGGGCAACCACTCCTTCGCCTTTGTGAACGGAACAAAGATAAATGTGATTCCCAACCACTCCACAGTGACTACGGTTCCCGCCAACGCTCAGGTGGGCGTGGCGAACACCGCTAACCCCGGCGAAATAAACATAGCCGGAGATGTGAGCGACCTTTTTGCCGCTTACTCAGTGAGCGGAACTTACAGGGTCGCCAAAAGCGGCGGCGTGAGGAACCTTCTCCTGATGAAGGCGGGCGTTCCGGAGGAATGGAAAAACATAGACACCGAAAGGTTCGAAAATGCGCCAAAAGATGAAATTCTCCGTGAACTGATAATGAAATACCAGCGCAGAAGGGCACTGAGAAGCAGAATGAAGTGGACAGATTTCGTTAAGCTCGCAGAAACCAAACTGAAAAAACGCAAGCCTCCTGTTGTGGTTTACGGCCTCGGCGGTGAGAGACGCATGGGCGACTACTTCATGGAGTACGCTCAGGGCGGAATCGGCGTGGTGCTCAATGTGGCGGATATAGCAAACCCCATCGGCTATTATGTCTGCAGCGGAATGACCGCAGGCGCGGCATATATCAGGGGCGAAATCCTCCCCGAACAGCTCGGAGCGGGTGTGCGCAAGCTGGATTACCTCACCCCGGAGGACAGAAACTTCCTCAAAAAGCAGATAGAGGAGTTCATCGCGCAGTTTATCGATACGGACATAGACGAAAAGTACAATACACAGCTTAAAGCCTTTGCGGAAAGCTATGCCAAAGATCCTGAGAAGATTTTCTCCGGCTTCTGCAAAATCATTCCCAAGGCCACAGCCGCGGAACATAACGAATAATATCAATCAGACCGCCCCTGCGTATGTGATGCCGGGGCGGTTTTCTTTTTAAAGGGGGCATTGCATGCACTCGCTGAAAAGGTTCGGACCCGGTGTGGATGCGGCGGAATATGTGGCGGATTACTGGCACTTCCGGTCAGACTCTGCGGAGGCAGCAGAAGTTGAGATCTTTCCTGACAGCTATTTCAGCCTTATTTTTGACCTCAATTCCCCTGAAAACACATTTCTGACCGGAACAATGAACCGCACCGCAAAAACGTTTATAGACGGCGGCTCACGCCTTTTCGGTGTGCAGCTGAGGCCGTTTCTCGTTCCCGCTCTCATCAGGTGTTCCGCCGCAGGGTTTGTAAACGGAGTGCTGGGCGCTGACTTCATAAAAACCAGGGTAAGTGAAATATGCGGGCGGCTGAGCGACTGCCGCACGGAGAGCGAAATGGCCGAAACTGCCGGAGCGCTTCTTCTCCCTCTGTTTGAGGATGCGGGAGCGGGCAACGGAACTTTCCGCAGAGTGTCCGAGGCGATGCTGAACGGCAGCGCACCTTCCACTGTACGGGAGGCAGCATTCCATGCGGGAATCTCCGAAAAGCAGCTTGAACGGTATTTTCTTCTCCATACAGGTCTCGGCGTGAAGGAGTTCAGCCTCCTCACTGCGTTTGAGCGAAGCTGCCGGATGCTTGAAAGCGGTGTTTCCCCGGTTTCATGCGCCTATGATCTCGATTTTTATGATCAGTCACATTTTATAAAGAATTTCCGCCGCTTTGCGGGTATTACCCCCACGGAATATCTGAATGTCGGATTTTTACAATACAGCGGTCGTGCATAGGGCTATTATTCTGCGGTGAGGTGAACTATGAAGCTGGCTTTAACTGCCGTATTTGTTAAGGATATTAAAAAGTCCAGAGAGTTTTACTCAGGTGTGCTCAGACTTGAGGAGCATATGGACAGCGGCGTGCATCTTTCTTATAACTGCGGACTTTCACTCTGGCAGGAGGATTCCGCTCTGGAAACGATTCACGGGGGAAAATCTCAGCCCGGAAGCGGAAACAGGTTTGAGCTCTGCTTCGAGAGCGAAGACCTTGAGACTGATTTTGCCCGCGTTAATGACAGCGGCGCAGAGGTAATCAGCCCAGTTGCCGAACAGCCATGGGGGCAGAGGGTTTTCAGGGTTTATGATCCGGATTGGCATATTATCGAAGTGGCTGAACCACTGACAATGACCGTTAAACGGTTTATTGCAGCCGGGTTAAGCGCGCAGGAGATAAGCGCTAAAACAACTATCCCTCCGGAAATTGTTGAGCAAATGGCGAAGTAGAAAAGGCTGTGCGGGGTGCTGCTCAGCAAAACCGGGACTGCCGCGTCGCTTCCGCTCCTCGCAGTGACATATTAAACTGCCGTCCGTCTGAGTGCTGCTCAGCAGCACTCCTGTTCGCACTTGGTCATGGCGTGGATCGCTTCCTCATCGCCGGTTTCCTCGAAAAAGTCCATGATGAAAGGGGCATTTTTACAGACTATGTAAAGCAGCACTTCCCTTGAGTCAAGCTTGGGGTCTCTTGAGTAGTATGCTTCCGGTATAAGGCTTATGAACTTGTCCCAGAAGGCGTTGCTTGTGTCAGTTTCTTTCAGCACCCGCAGCAGGTTGTCCACCACTGCGCATGCGTTCTCAAAACAGTTTATGTTCTTGAAACTCGTGTAGCTCTCGTCAACATTGATATTCTTTTTGCAGTTGCACATCAGATACTTCCTCCCTCAAAATAAGCTATAAGTATATAAGGTTTTGTGGATTTTTCCATGATTTTTGAAAATAAACATTAAGCCGGAGCTGTGCTGAGAGGAAAGATTAAGCACCCGAAGAGAGAACCGCTGCGGGCGCCTGTCAGAATCTATCTCGCTATTGCGAGCCTCAGATACTCTTTGAAGATGCATTTATCCATAATGAAGGGGACATCCGCCTGCTTTGCAATCTGCTCCGCCTCGCTGCTTATAACATCCTCCTGAAGCCAGACAAGCCCTGCTCCCTTGAGCACTGCCTCCCGCACCACTTCCGCGGCGAATGCGCTCTGGCGGAAGACATCCACAATATCAGGCTGAACGGGAACTTCCGCCACGCTGTCGTATGTGGGCACGCCGAGAACCTCTTTCTCCAGAGGGTTCACGGGGTAAACTGTATATCCGTTTTTCATCAGAAATTTCATAATGCCGTTGCTGGCTCTTTCGGGTTTGTTGGATGCTCCGACTATAACCACGGTCTTTGCGTCTGTCAGGAGAGATTTAAGCTGGTCATCGGTTAAATTAGTCATGGATTCCTCCGTTATTTTATATATATTATGATCTACATAAACCTGTGATGTGTCAAGGAAGGATATGAAATGATACAGAGCCTTTACAGCTCCTCATCCGCACTGCTGGCCTATTCCAAAGCGCAGGACGCAACTGCGCACAATATCGCCAATGTCAGTACGCCTGCTTTTCAGTCCTTCTCCTCAACTTTTTCCGAGATTGCTAATCAGGGCGGGGTGAAGCTGAACACTGTCCGCACTGATCAGGGCACGGGCTACCTTATCCCCACGGGCAACCAGCTTGATTTCTCCATAAACGGAAACGGCTATTTCAAAGTGACTGATGCCGAAGGAAACGAGTCTTACACCAGAAGGGGAGACTTCTCCGTAGATTCCGGCGGCAACCTTGTCACGAGGGACGGCGGCATAGTGGCCGCAGGTGTAGCGGACGGCGGGCGGCTTGAGATAGCTGACAACGGCGAAATCTACTCTGACGGAGCCTACAAAGGCCGCATAGAGGTTGTTGACAGAAACGGCGAACCCATGCCCGAAGGCTCCTTCACTGTCGAGCAGGGAATCCTTGAGGCATCAGACACAAACATGGCCAAAGAGATCGTAGACAGCATGGTCTACCTTAATTCATATAAGGCAAACATCGTCACCGCCCAGACCGCAGATCAGATGCTCGGAACCATCATCGACATGATGGCGTGAGCGGACACTGACCTAGCCTATTATTCTTAAAATATCTTCAAGCACGTCTTCAGTGTCTTCAACACCGAGGGAAAGACGAACGAGAGAATCGCTAATACCCCGCGCAGCTCTTTCCGCAGGGGGCATGGCAGCGTGGGACATCATAGGCGGATATGATATTATGCTTTCCACTCCGCCGAGGCTTACGGCAAATGCCGCATACTCCATCTCTTTCAGCAGCCTGTGGGTGAGTTCAGCATTTTTAAGCTCAAAGGAGAGAACAGCGCCCGCACCGTCACTCTGTGCTTTGTTTATTTCATATCCTTTATGGCTTTTCAGACCGGGATAGAAAACCTGCCTGATGTTCGGGTGTTTTTCCAGCGCTTCGGCGATTATCTGCGCCGATTTCTGCCCCGCCTCCATGCGCACACCGAGAGTCTTGAGTCCCCGTATCACAAGCCAGCAGTCGTTAGGGGGCAGAACAGCGCCCACAGAGTTCTGTATGTATTTTATCCTTTTCCCCAGCGCCTTGTCCGCAGTCACGGCAAATCCGCAGAGAACATCGCTGTGCCCGTTGAGGAACTTGGTTCCGCTGTGAAGCACTATATCGCACCCAAGCTCCAGCGGCCGCTGGAGGTACGGGCTCATGAATGTGTTGTCCACAAGTGTGATCAGGTCATATTTTTTTGCCAGAGCGCTCATAGCCTTAAGATCCGTGATTTTCATCAGCGGGTTTGAGGGCGTTTCAAGGTACAGAGCCTTTGTTCTGCCGGGGATTACTGCCTTTTCAAAGGCGTTCACATCCGTAGCATCGGCGAAGGTGGCCTCTATGCCGAAACGGGAGAGCAGGCCTGTGAGAACTCGCCATGTTCCCCCGTACACATCTTCGCATACCACAAGGTGATCACCGGGTGAAAATATCATCAGTGCGGCTGATATGGCTGCCATGCCGGAGGCAAAGGCGTATCCGTGTGAGCCGCCTTCAAGATCCGCTATGATTTTTTCCAGCGTCTCCCTTGTGGGGTTGCCGGAGCGGGAGTAGTCATACTCTCCGAACTCGGTCACTGATTTCTGCCTGAATGTGGATGCGTGTATAAGGGGTACGCTGAGCGCGCCCGTGTGCGGGTCTATGTCGTAGCCTGTGTGAACAAGGCGTGTGTTTCTTCCTGCTTTTTTTCCGGCCATATTTTATTCTCCGTTCTCAATTGCCTGTCTGAGGTCATCAATAAGGTCTTCCGCATACTCCACGCCTATTGAAAGGCGGAGCAGCCTGTCAGTCACTCCGAGGCGTTCTCTTATCTCCGGTTCTATATCCGCGTGGGTCTGCACAGCGGGGAAGGTGATCAGAGATTCCGTTCCGCCGAGGCTTTCTGCGAAGTGGAAAACCTTAACGCTTTTAAGAATCTGCGGCACAAGCGCAGGTTCGTCAACCTCAAATGATACCATGCCGCCGAAGGATTTTGCCTGTTTTGCCTGAACATCGTGCCCTTTGTGGTTTTTGAGTCCGGGGTAGAAAACCTTTTTCACCCTTGGGTGTTTTTCCAGAAATTCTGCTATCTTCCGCGCGTTTTCCGCCTGCTTTTCGATGCGCAGATGCAGGGTTTTGAGCCCTCTCAGCACAAGCCACGCATCATTCGGGGCGAGGACTGAGCCCACTGAGTTCTGGAAGAAGAACAGCCTGTCGCCCAGTTCCTGAGTTTTTGTCACCAGCACCCCTGCAACCACGTCATTATGCCCGCCGAGGTATTTTGTGGCGCTGTGCAGAACTATATCCGCACCCAAGTCAAGCGGACGCAGGGCACAGGGGGAAAGGAAGGTGTTGTCCACAACAAAAGTGATGCCCCTGTCGTTTGCGAGCCTTCCCAGCGCCTTAATATCCGCCACTTTCAGCATGGGGTTGGTGGGCACTTCCACAAAGAGCATTTTGACGGCTTTATCCTCAAGCGCCGCCTCAACCGCCACCGTGTCTGCGGTGTCAGCATACACTGCCTCAATGCCGTACTGAGCGTAAACTTTCTGAAAAATGCGGTATGTTCCGCCGTACAGATCTTCGGTTATCACAACCTTATCTCCGGGTGAGAGAAGGCGTATTACATTATCCACCGCCGCCATTCCGGAGGAGAAGGCAAGTCCTCTTGCTCCCCCCTCAAGCTCTGCCATTGCGGTTTCCAGTGCCTGTCTGGTGGGGTTTGCCGTTCTGCTGTAGTCAAAGCCCGTGCTCTCTCCGAGAGCCGGATGGCGGAATGTGGCGCACTGGTGGATGGGTGTGCTGATTGCTCCTGTGTGCGGGTCTCTTCTGCTGCCCGCCTGTGCGAGAATGGTATCTATATTTAAATTTTTCATGAAAACACCTTAGTTTATTATGTTATGAATATCCGGCTGCGGTTACCGTGGGGAGTGTCCTGCAAGGGAGAAAATGCCTATGCTCAGCGCATTCGTGCGCCGTATACGGCAATTTCTTCCGTGCGGGTATTAGCTGCTGAGGGGAAGGTGGTGGGCGGGCAACTGATTGATAATGCGTTTGATTTGGTCATAAATACCTCCTGTGAATATAAAAATACCGGGCTGAGGCTTATCAGGCGCACAGCCCGGCGTATTTCCTTAAAAAGGTCTTCTTCCGTTAAGCCGTAACTTCGGGGTCGGCGTACAGGGTTGTGGAAAGGTAACGTTCCCCTGTATCGGGGAAAACCACAACAATGAGCTTTCCTGCGTTTTCGGGTCTGGATGCCACTTCCCTTGCTGCATGGAACGCAGCGCCGGAGGAGATTCCCACAAGGAGTCCGTCCTCTCTGGCGAGAAGTCTGGATGCGGCGAAGGCCTCAGTGCTTTTTACCCTGAAAACCTCATCTACTGCCGTTTTATCAAAAACCTGCGGAACAAAACCTGCGCCTATGCCCTGAATCTTGTGGGGTGCGGGGCTTCCGCCTGAAAGAACGGGGGATTCGTCCGGTTCAACGGCTATTATCTGAACGGAGGACTTTTTCTGCTTGAGAACCTGTCCCACCCCTGTGATTGTTCCGCCTGTGCCAACACCGCCGACTATTATGTCAACCTGTCCGTCAGTATCGCGCCAGATCTCCTCCGCTGTTGTTGCCCTGTGGACTGCGGGGTTAGCGGGGTTGTTGAACTGCTGGGGTATGAATGAGTTGGGCGTTTCCGCGGCGAGTTCCTCCGCCTTGGCCACTGCTCCCTTCATCCCAAGGGGGCCGGGTGTGAGCACGATTTCCGCTCCGTATGCCTTGAGGAGTGAGCGGCGTTCAATGCTCATTGTTTCGGGCATGGTGAGTATTAGCCTGTAGCCCCTTGCCGCGCTGACGAGGGCGAGGGCTATGCCTGTGTTGCCGCTTGTGGGTTCTATGATAACAGTGTCCTTATTGATGAGGCCTGCGTCTTCTGCCGCTTTTATCATCGCAAAGCCGATCCTGTCCTTCACGCTGCCGCCGGGGTTGAATGATTCAAGTTTAGCCGCGATTCTGCCTTTAGCTCCCTGTGCTGCGCGTCCGATAGCCAGAAGGGGTGTGTTGCCGATTAAATCCGTGAGTGTCTCTGCTATTCTTCCCATTTGGTTTCTCCTTTTGTATATTAATTCGATAGATTTTATGTAGTTTTAAGAAAAATAGATCAGAAGAACGGTTATGTCAATAGTATATTTTAGCATGGAGTAAGCTTCCGCAGTTCCCCGGCATGAGGCAATGCACAGGGAAAGCGGAAGCGGGAGAACTCACCGCTGGGCTTCGTCAGCGGTGTTCATGCTCTTTTTTATTCCGTGCTGCCGCCATGTGTAGTAAACGGCAGGGATAATTACAAGGGTGAGGAAGGTTGAGGTGACCATTCCGCCTATCATGGGCGCGGCTATGCGCTTCATAACATCAGCACCGCTGCCTGTTGCCCACATGATGGGGATAAGGCCTATAATAAGGGTGGCAACGGTCATTATCTTGGGGCGCACCCTCTGCACCGCTCCGTAAATAACAGCGTCATGCAGATCTGCGAGGCTGTTCATTTTTCCGGCGTTCATGCGCTCGTCATACGCTTCATCCAGATAGACAATCATTATTACCCCGGTCTCAGCCGCAACTCCGGCAAGTGCTATGAGCCCCACCCAGACCGCGACCGAGAGGTTGTAGCCGAGGAAGTAAAGGTACAGAAACCCGCCTATCAGGGCAAAAGGCACGGAGAGCATCACTATTGCCGTCTTGGTGACGGAACGGAAGTTCAGGTACAGGATAACGAAAATGAGCACAAGGGTCAGGGGGACTACTATGTTAAGCTTCTCCTTCACACGCATCATGTACTCATACTGACCGCTCCACTGCATTATGTAGCCCTGCGGAACTGTGACAGCGCCGTCCACCGCCTTCATTGCACGCTCAACATACCTGCCCACGTCCACGCCTGTATCAGTATCAACATATATATACGAGACAAGCAGTCCGTTTTCGTTTTTGAGCATGTCAGGTCCCGGCTTCATGTAAACTTCCGCCACTTCGCCGAGGGGAACATAGCCGCTTCTGCCGCCCGCTTCGCCTGAGCCCATGCCGCCTGATGCCTGTGTGTCGGCACTGGCGTTCATGCCCACGGGGATAAGCACGCTTTTGATCGACTCAATGTCCGACCTGAACGATTTTTTGTAGCGCACGGCAACGGGGTAGCGCTCCCTGCCTTCCACGGTTCTGGTAACAGGCATGCCGCCGATTGCGGATTCTATCACCATGTTAACATCCTCCACCGTGAGGCCGTGCCTCGCCAGCCTGAACCTGTCCGGCTCTATGTAGAGGTAGTAGCCGCCGTCAGTGCGTTCGGCGTAAACGCTCCTTGTGCCTTCAACTGTTTTCAGCACCTCTTCGAGTTTTTGCCCCGTTTCCTGCAGAATGACCGGGTCAGCGCCATATATCTTTATCCCCACAGGGGTTTTTATCCCGGTGGAGAGCATGTCTATTCTTGCCTTAATGGGCATTGTCCATGAGTTTACCCAGCCGGCCACCTGAACTTTGCTGTTTAATTCCTCAATGATTTTGTCCCACGTCATCCCCTCACGCCATTCGCTTTCCGGCTTGAGGGTTATAACTGTTTCAGCCATGGAGAGCCCTGCGGGGTCTGTTGCGCTCATGGCGTTGCCCGCCTTGCCGAAGACAGTTTCCACCTCCGGCACGCTTTTGATAAGCCTGTTCTGTGTCTGGAGGCTTTTTGCCGCCTCCGCGGCGGATATTCCGGGGAGGGTGGTGGGCATATAGAACACCGTGCCCTCGTTCAGTGTGGGCATGAACTCAGAGCCGAGCTTTTTCACAACAGGATATGAAGCGGCAACGGCTATGATTGACAGAACAATCACAGCATACCTGAACCTGAGCGCCAGATGCACAAAGGGGCGGTACAGAAACACAAGAACCTTTGTGACGGGGTTTTTGTCTTCCGCCAGTATTTTGCCTTTGATGAACATAACCATCAGCGCCGGAACCAGAGTCACCGAGAGGAACGAGGCAAACAGCATGGCGAATGTCTTGGTGTATGCCAATGGCTTGAACAGTCTGCCCTCCTGAGACTCCAGCGTGAACACCGGCAGGAACGACACGGTTATGATAAGCAGAGAGAAGAACAGAGGCGCGCCGACCTTCTTGGCGGCGTTTATTATGGTCTCCACCCTGTCCGCATTCGGGTTGTGCTCAAGCTGTTTATGGGCGTTCTCCACCATAACTATGGCCGCATCCACCATTGCGCCTATGGCTATTGCTATGCCGCCGAGGGACATTACATTTGAGGTGATGCCAAGATGGCGGAACATCACGAAAGACATGATTATGGCAACGGGGAGGGTGATTATCGCCACCAGAGCAGAGCGGAAATGGAAAAGGAACACCACGCACACAAGGCTGACTATTATTATCTCCTCTATCAGCTTATCCCGCAGGGTTTTGATGGAGTTGACGATAAGCTCCGAGCGGTCATAAACAGGGACAAGCTCCACCCCTTCGGGGAGAGTGTTCTTAAGCTCCTCGGCCTTCGCCTTGACGCGTTCTATAACCTCAAGGGCGTTCTCACCGTAGCGCATAACTATTATGCCGCCCACGGTTTCCCCCTCTCCGTCAAGATCGGCTATGCCTCTGCGCATGGAGGGGCCTGTCTCAACCGAGGCCACATCGCCTATCAGCACCGGAACACCCCGATCATCAAAATCGACTACTGTATTTTTTATATCATCAATGGATGAGATGTACCCCAGCCCCTTGATCATGAAGTCCCGCCCGCTGAATTCCACGGAGCGTCCCCCCACGTCACGGTTGCTGTTTCTCACCGCCTCTGTGATCTTCGTTATCGGAATGCCGTATGCACGGAGCCTGTCCGGATCAAGGTTGATCTGGTATTCCTTTATGTGCCCGCCCAGTGACGCCGCTTCCGCAACACCTTTTACCTCTTCAAAGGCATATTTCAGATACCAGTCCTGAAGGGAACGCAGCTCCGCGAGGTTGTATCTGTTCTGTGTGTCTTTCAGCGCGTACTGGTATATCCATCCCACGCCCGTTGCGTCAGGCCCCAGAGAGGGGTTGACATCCGGCGGAAGCTGGCCGCGTATCTTGCTTATGTATTCGGAAACACGGCTTCTTGCCCAGTATATGTCCGTGTCGTCCTCGAAAATCGCGTAAACATATGAGAATCCGAAAAACGAATAACCCCGAACAACCTTCACCTTCGGTGCTGCAAGAAGGCTGCTCACCAGCGGATAGGTTATCTGATCCTCCACAAGATCAGGGCTTCTGCCTGTCCACTCGGTGAAGATTATGACCTGAACATCGCTCAAATCGGGGATAGCATCCAGAGGGGTCTTCTTAACAGACCACACCCCCCAGCCTGTGATAATGAGGGTGAGGAGGATTATGACAAACTTGTTTCTGGCCGAGTATTCAATGAGCTTTTCTATCATGTCAGAACCCCTTGACAGGGCTTATGCCTTTAAGCTGAGCTTCCGAATCCAGCAGGAAGTTGGCTCCCCTTGCCACTGTTTCCCCTTCGGAGAGCCCTTTGCGCACCTCGGTAAAACCGTCAGTCTGCGCACCGGTGAGTATTTCGCGGGGTTCAAACCTTCCTTCACCGAGACTTACGAAGACAATTTTCCTCCTGCCGTCATCTATAACAGCATCGGACGGAACCGCAAGAACTCTGCCCGCAGGGAATTCAGCGAGAATCTCAGTGTACATTGAAGGTTTCAGCAGACCGCTTCTGTTATTCACGAGAAAACGCACCTTGAGGGTTCTGGTTCTCTGTGAAACTTCGGGGTAAATATAGTCCGCAGTGAGCTCGTAAATCACGTTGGGTATTCCCGCCAGAGTGACATTGGCTTTGCTGCCGACCCTTATGTGTTTCAGCTCCTCCTCGTAAACATCCGCTATAATCCAGAGATTGGCGAGGCTCACGGCACTGAAAAGCTCCATGCCGGGCTCAGTCTTCATCCCTTCGCTTACATTTTTGGCTGTCACATAGCCGGAGGCGGGGCTGTAGAGCGTTATTGTTCTTTTCGATCTGCCTGTTTTTTCTATTTCCTGAATCTGCTTTTCCGTAATATCCCAGTATTTAAGCCTTTGTCTGGCGCTTTCGGTGAGGCGTCTTGCGTCTTCGGCGAAAATGTTTCCGTATGCCCCGCCGGAGGAGGGGCTGATGTTCGCAGAATGCTTAAGAAAAGCCAGATACTCCTCCTGAGCGGCTACCGCCTCAGGGCTGTATATTTCGGCGACACGTTCACCCTTCTTCACGTTTCTGCCCCTGTAGTCAACATATAGCTTCTCAATCCATCCGCCGAACTTGCTGTTAACTGAGAATGAGGATGTCTCGTCCGCCTGCACTATGCCCGGCAGCTTCAATTTCTTTACAGATTCGCGGTATTCCGCCTTTGCGGGCTTTACGCCGAGTTTCTGTATAAGTTCGCCGGAAAGCTTTATCGAGGGTGCGTCCTCAAACATGCTGAAATCGTCAGCATATGCGGCCGGAGCCAGAAGAAACGCCGCCGCAGCAAAGGGTAAAATTGTTTTATTCAGGTATCTGCGTGCCATAGAGCGTTCCTCCGGTAAGTGTATTGAGCGCACTGAGTTTTTTCTGCCTCAGGGTGCTCTGTTCAAGGTATTTCATTTCGTATTCTATTGATGTGTTCACAGCGGCGATGACTTCCGATGCGGGCATCATCCCCTGACGGTAGCCCGCGAGACTTGAATCCCTCAAGAGACGGGATTTTCCAATGACTCCGCCCCTGTAAAGCTCCATTATCCTTTCCGCCGCTTCTGCCGAGGCCACAAACTCCGTCACCATACTTCTCAGCTCGTGGCGCATATCTGCCAGAAGCGTGTCCGCCTTGTATTTTTTAGCCCGTGCGGAATCCGCCGCAGGCTTCTGTTTTGTTTTATAATAGAGGGGAAGGTTGAACGCCACGCCCACTGTCCAGACATCGTCCATTTCGCTGAATCTCGGCTCGTAGCCGGCGGTGATTGTGAAGTCCGGGTACATCTCCAGCTCCTTCATCTTCACCTCTGCCTCCATCTCCTGAACCTCGCTCTGCATAGCCCTGACTATCAGCGAGTTGCTGCGGGCGAGGGTGTATATTTCCTCTGTGGTTTTCTCAAGGGGGAGCTCAGGAAGCTTAACAAACTCACCGGAAACGTCCGAATCCTCCCCTGTAAGGTGAGCCAGAGAGGTTTTTAACATTCTCTCCTGCTCCTCAAGCATTTCCTTTGCCTCAAAAGCCATGTATTTTTCACGCTGGAACATCAGCACCTCCGCCGATGAACCCTGAGCAGAACGGAATCTGGCATCCGCCGCAGCCTCCAGCAGGCTGAGGAAGCCTATTTTGGAATCCAGAAGCCTTTTCGATTCCTGAATGCGGTAAAGATCGAGATAAGCCGCCCTTATGTTATAGATAATGCTGAGTTTTTCATTTTCTCTGCTGATCCCGGCTGTTTTTGTTCTGAACTCTGCCTGTCTGGTCTGCGCCTTGAGCTTTCCCGGAAAGGGGAACATCTGGCTGAACATCACCGTGAAACGGGTCATGCCCGCCATTTCGTCACCGAGGGTGATTCTGTCTGTGCCCTCGTTTATGTAGCCGAGGCTCACCATGGGGTCGGGCAGACTGCCCGCCACGGATTCCAGAGCTTTGGACGCTTTCACTTCATATTCCATGGACTCAAGCCTTGTGTTTTTTGATAATGCCTTGGCTATGAGGCTGTCTATATCCACAGTTTCGGCCTGAGCAGTGAAGCCTGTTAAAATCAATGCCGCGGCAGCGGCAATTGCAGTAATTCTCATTTCCCTGATCCTTCTTTAAAAAACAGGCGGATTCCGCAAGTTACGGAACCCGCAGTTGACAGTTATCTCACGTCCACGCTGAAAGAGACCCTGTTCATGGTTTTTGAAGGAGGAGCTACAAAACGCACCTCCACGTTCCACGGGCCTGTCATACTGAGGTCAAGGACTGCCGAATATGCGCCGTTTTTGAATTCCGCCATGGTTTTGTAGTCCATAGCGGGCATGCCGGGCATAGCGGGCATGGAGTAGTAAACGGCAGCCTTCGCATCCTGAACGGCTTTGCCGTCCTTATCCCTGATTACGATCGAAACGGTATTCTTGCCTTTAACGGGTGGGTTCCTGTCCAGAGAGGACACAACTGTGAAATCACCTGTCTGTTTTGTGATTTCGAGGGGAGCCGCAAATGCCGAAACAGCGAGAATCAGCATGAGAGCAGCGGTTAAGATTAGTTTTTTCATTGATTGCCTCCTAAGTGCAAATCTTTAATGCGCCCGCATTAAGCACGGGGTTGTAAAAATTTTCACTGCTTTCCCATGGGAAAACAGAGGCTTTCAGGACTTTTTGTTCGGGGGAGAACATAACGGTTTCCGCAAACCGTTTTACTATATAAAATCTATAGTTTGAGTGTTAATATACTATGCCGGTAATCATACAAAGTCAATAGGAAAAAAGAAGCGGGCGGGGCAGTTCATATCTTGCTCCTTATCCAGCCTCTGCCCAGAACCATGTCCCCGTCGTAAAGAACCACGGCCTGTCCGGGTGCTGCCGCCTTTTCGGGCGTTTCGAAATCTATTCTGTAAGAGCCTGATTTTCCGGCGAAAATTTCTGCCTTAACCGCTTTATGCCTGTAGCGGATTTGGGCGAGGCACCTGAATCCGTCCGCAGGGTTGAATCCCTCCCGCCATGTCCAGCCGTCTGCGGTGATGGAGGAACTCAGAAGATTTTTCTGCTCGTCCGTGATTATCACACGGCTGTTTTGTGCATCTATTTCCTTTACCCAGAATCGCTTAAAGGTAGTCAGACCGAGGTTTCGCCTCTGACCTACGGTAAAGTTATGAAGGCCGCTGTGCCTTGCCATTAACTCCCCCTTGTCTGTGATCACTTCGCCGTGTCTGGCGGGTGAGCCGAACCTGTGGCGGAGCATTTCGGCGAAGCTGTCAAACCCGCCCACAAGGCATGCATCCTGACTCTCAACGCTTTCTGCTGAGGGCAGGTTCAGTTTGCGGGCGTATTCCCGCACCTCCGGTTTGTCCATGCCGCCCAGCGGGAAAAGTGAGCGTCTGAGCTGTTCTCCCGTCAGCCCTGCGAGGAAATAGGACTGATCCTTGTTTGCGTCTTTCCCTCTTTTCAGCACGGGCAGACCGTTTACGAAGTCAATCTGTGCGTAATGCCCTGTTGCGATGTATTCCGCATTCAGGCTGCGGGCAAAGTCCTGCAAAATGCCGAACTTCACATATTCATTGCAGAGAAGGCATGGGTTGGGTGTTCTGCCGGAGTCGTATTCTCTCCATGAGCTTTCCAGAACTGTTTTTTCGAAATCCTTCACGCAGTCATAAACATAATGGCGGATGCCGAGAGCGTTTGCGGTGGAGCGTGCCTTCGTCATGCCGTCTATTCCGCAGCAGGAGGGGCTGTCTGATGCTTCGGAACATTCGTGGAGCTTGAGGGTTACGCCTATTACCTCGTAACCCTGTTCGATGAGCATTGCCGCCACCACGGAGGAATCGACACCGCCGCTCATGGCGGCAACCACACGTTTTTTCACCATGTTTTCCCTCTCATCGAGCTTACAGTGTCCGCAACTGTTTCCGCCGCTCTGACTATCTCCTCTTCCGTTGTGCCTCTGCCGAGAGAGAAGCGCACAGATGCACGGGCATCCCCGTCAGAGAGCCCCATGGCTGTCAGCACGTGGGAAGGTCTGAAATCCGCTGAACTGCATGCCGAACCGCCGGATACGCACAGCCCTGCCAGATCGAGGTTTATTATAAGCGAATCCCCTTTGAGGCCGCTGAACGTTATGTTTGATGTGCCTGAAACTCTGGGTGAGCCCAGCCCGTTTATGCGGCAGTCAGTCACCTTTGCCGTTATCAGTGATTCCAGCATATCCCGCAGACGGGCAATCTCCGCTTCGTCCTTTTCCATGCGTTTCTCCGCTGTTTCACAGGCTTTTGCGAATGCCGCAGCCAGAACTGTGCTTTCCGTGCCGGGGCGCACAGCCTTCTCCTGACTGCCGCCCTGCATGAGAGGGGAGGCTTTGAGTCCTCGCCTCACGAAAAGCGCACCTATGCCTTTGGGTGCGTACATCTTATGCGCAGAGAGGGTGAGGATGTCCGCACCGAGCTCACGGACGTTTATCCTTATTTTTCCTGCCGCCTGAACAGCATCAGTATGAAAAAGCGCTCCTGCGGCGTGTGCCGCCTCCGTCGCTTTCCGCACAGGCTGGATAACCCCTGTGTCATTATTGGCAAGCATAACGGAAACGAGGGAAACCCCCGCAGGGATGTTTCCGGCGCTCACTATGCCGCCTGAATCAGCAGGGAGGTGATGAACCCTCACCCCCTTTGCAGCGAGGTATTCAAACGGTTTCAGAACTGAGCTGTGCTCAATGGCGGAAACAGCCGCCGAGCTTCCGGCGAAGCTGTGAACGGCTATGTTATTCGCCTCTGTTCCGCCGGAGGTAAAGATTATCTCATCAGGAAACGCACCGATAAAAGCCGCCACCTTCGCCCTTGATTCGTCCAGAAGACTGCGCGCCTTCTGCCCCTCTTCATGGAGGCTTGAGGGGTTTCCGTATATCTCCAGAACTCGGAGCATTTCCTCTCTGACTTCCGGTGCGATGGGCGTTGCGGCGTTGTGGTCAAGATATATCATCAATTTTCCTTGCAATATCTGCTATAAAATATATATATTTACTGGATGAAAATAGATAATCCCTGAAAAGGTGTCAAGGTTAATTGCGGCTTAATAATTCAGAACCGCTATTTGTTGACAACTATTAGCGGATTATGTACATTTCTGTAACTGAGAAAGGATTTGTTTTATGTTTTCAATGAAAACCGTTTACGGCCTGAAGGCTCTTCAGTATCTCGCCGTGCACGGAGCCGGAAGGCATGTGCTTATATCTGAGGTCGCTGAAAAGGAAGGGATTCCCAAAAAATTCCTCGAAACCATACTGCTTACCCTTAAGAATGACGGTCTTCTCATCAGCAAAATAGGCAAAGGCGGCGGCTATCAGCTTGCTGTTGCTCCTTCGGAAATAACCATGGAGCGCATTATCCGTGCCCTTGAAGGTCCTGTGGCCCTTGTTCCCTGCGTTACGGATGAAAACAGCAGCAAGTGCGACTACTGTGAGGATTTTGCCACCTGCGGCGTGCGCCTTTCCATGACCCGCATTACCGACAAGCTCATTAACGTTATGTCCCAGACCACTCTTGCCGATATGCTGGAGGATGTTGAAAGGGCGATTCAGAGCAAAAGAAATATCCACAACTACGTCATATAGCCTTCATTAACTCCCTGTTTTGGTGTATTCTTACTTGATATTATTTTTTTCAGGGGGAAACACATGAGACGCACAAAAATTGTGGCAACACTGGGGCCTTCCTCATCAGATCCGCAGACAATCTCCGAGCTTATTGACGCAGGGCTTAATGTTGCCCGCCTGAATTTCTCCCACGGGGATCACGAAAGCCACGGCAAAATGATTGACCTTATCCGCTCAATCTCGGCGGAGAAAAATACATGCGTAACCATACTGCAGGATCTCTGCGGGCCGAAGATTCGCCTCGGCATCCTCCCTGACGAGGGGGTGGAGCTCAGAAAAGGGGAAACCTGCATTCTCGCATCCGAAGCTTATGCCGAGGAAGGCGTTCTGCCTGTTCAGTATGACAACCTTGAGGCGGATCTTAAAAAGGGCGACCGTGTAGTCCTTGCGGACGGAACAATGGAGCTCCTCGTTGAAGCCGTAAACGGCAAAAAAGTTACCTGCCGGATTGTGCGCGGCGGCAGAGCCTTCTCCCGCAAAGGGGTCAACATGCCCACATCAAACCTCAGCGTAGTCGCTTTCACCGAGAAAGACCGGAAAGACCTCATGTTCGGCCTTGAAAAAGGGGTGGATGTGGTGGCGCTCTCCTTTGTCCGCAGTGCGTCAGATCTGGTGAAAATCCGCTCCATCCTCTCAAAAGAGAAAAACCAGCCCATGCTCATAGCAAAGATTGAAAAACCTCAGGCTGTTAATAATATAGATGAGATTCTGCCCATGGTGGACGGCGTGATGGTTGCCAGAGGCGACCTCGGCGTGGAGATGCCCCTTTTTGACGTACCTGTGATCCAGAAGCAGATAATCCGCAAGGCGCGCAGGGAAGGCAAGGTGACAATAACCGCAACGCAGATGCTGAAAAGCATGGTGGACAGCAATCTCCCCACAAGGGCGGAGTGTACGGACGTGGCAAACGCTCTCTTTGACGGAACATGCGCCGTTATGCTCTCGGAGGAGACAGCCTCCGGCAAATATCCCGTTGAGGCGGTGAAGGTTATGAATGCCCTTGCCAGAGCCACGGAGCACCATGTAATCAGCGAATACAGCATGAAGAGCGATGAGCACACCGCAGATAAAAAGAATATAGCTTGGGCAGTGGGGCGTTCCGCCTGCTGGCTTGCAAAGGATCTGGAAGCGGGCGCAGTGGTGGCGTACACGGAATCGGGCTTCACAGCGGCAAGCGTGGCAAGGTTCAGACCCTCCGCACCGATACTGGCGCTCACCCCGAACAGGCGCACATTTACCAAGCTGAACATGCTCTGGGGTGTTGTTCCAGGACTGACGGAAGGGTTTCATGATATAGAGGAAATGTTTTCCACAGCGGCTGAGATAGCAGTGGCGAAAAGGCTGGCGAAGAAAGGGGACAACATAGTTATAACAGCAGGTGTCCCGCTGGGCGTAAAAGGCTCAACAAATATGGTAAAGGTTTACGAAATTTAGAATATTCTGCCGTATATCCCGGCACGGACGGGGATAAGCACCTCGTCCGCTTTCGGCAGTGAGGGGGAACAGGGTTTTTCATCCTCTTCCAGCATAATTTCCAGAAGATTATTGAGAACCTCCTCGGCAGTTTCCAGCGCCTCCTCATAGGAACGGCTTTCGGCGCACAGTTCCTTAAAGTCCCTGAAACTTATGCGGTACATGTCATTTTTCGGTTTTATCCTGCACGGATAAGCGAGCTTCATTCTGATACTCCCTTTTTAATGGTTATAATAAAGTATAGTCTCTGTCATGGGCTTTTCAAGCAAGCCTTGCTTTAACTCCGCATTTTGTTTAATATCGCCGCATAAATACATGGAGTATTAAATGGCTGACATAGCGATAGAGAGGATCTCCTTTCAGCTTGCCCCTTCTGCGGAAAGGGAAGTGAAGAAAGGACATCCGTGGGTTTTTGATAAAGGGATCATCAAGCAGAACAAGGACGGACAGGCGGGAGCCTTTGCCGTGATATATGATAAAAACCGCGGGTTTGTGGGGCTGGGGCTTTATGACCCGGATTCACCCATCCGCATCCGCATGCTGCACAGGGGCAAGCCTGTCACCATTGATGCGAACTGGCTGAAAGATAAAATAAGCGCATCCATATCCGCCCGCAGGAAGATTTTTGCGGACGAAAACACCACGGGCTTCCGACTTGTAAACGGTGAGAATGACGGTCTGCCCGGAATAATAGCGGACTATTATGAAAAGACACTGGTCATCAAGTTTGATTCAGGGATCTGGATTCCTTATCTGGAACTGCTCACGTCAATTTTTGATGAACTGCTCAGGCCGGAATGCATAATCCTCCGCCTCAGCAGAAGCATAGACACCAAAAAACTTCCCGAAAAGGTGCGTGACGGAGCTGTGCTGAAAGGCACTGCGCCCAAAGGTGCTGTGATTTTCAGGGAAAACGGCATCCTCTTTGAAGCCGAGCCAATTCACGGGCAGAAGACAGGCTTTTTCCTCGATCAGCGTGACAACCGCTCAAAGGTTGAAAGGTATGCCAAAAACCGTGATGTTCTCAATGTTTTTTCATATACGGGCGGCTTTTCGCTCTATGCGGCCAGAGGCGGGGCATCCTCCGTCATAAGCCTTGATGTGAGCGAGCCTGCGCTGAAAGCGGCGGTAAGAAACTTTGAACTGAACAGGGACGATATATTGATCTCCGAATGCAGGCACAGCACAATCTGCATGGATGCCTTCGAGGCATTGACGGAGCTTGCCAGACAGAAGAAAAGGTTCGGCATGGTCATTGTTGATCCGCCTTCGTTTGCCCGCAAGCAGTCGGATGTGGAGAGCGCTGTATCAGCCTACCAGAAGCTCACCCGCCTTGCGCTGGGTGTTCTGGAAAGCGGCGGCATACTGGTTTCCGCCTCATGCTCCGCCAGAGTTCCGTCCGATATGTTTTTTGATGCTGTCACAAGGGCTGCGGCAAAAACCGGACGCCCATTGCAGATAATGCAGAAAACCGGACACGCCGCAGATCACCCCGTGGGTTTTCCTGAGGGTGAGTATCTGAAATGTCTGTTTGCTTTTACGAAGTAACCTCCGGGTTTACTTCGCAAAAGCCTTTATAATATCCTCTTCCTTTCCGGCGACAATGAGTTCGTCCCCCTCATGCAGAACCATGTTGGGGTTGGTGATTATGCTTGTCTTGCTGCCGTTTTTCTTCACCATCACGGCGTTAATCTGATACTCCTTCCTTAAGTCAAGCTCCAGAAGGCTTTTTCCTTCCATGCGGGCCGGTATGGCGACGCTGATCAGGCTTACATCACCGTCAACTGTGAGTATCTCCATCATATCCGGTCTGCTTATTCTGTCGGCGAGGCGCTTTGCCACCTCTCTTTCGGGGAGGATTACCTCATCCGCGCCTATTTTAAGGAGAAGCTCCTCATGGATCTTCCTGTTTGCCTTGGCGATTACGTGCTTGCAGCCGACTTTCTTAAGATCAGCCAGAGTAAGCAGAGCCTGTTCAAAGCTGCTGCCTATGCCGATTATGACTATGTCAAATTTCTCTATGCCGAGTTCAGTGAGCGTGCCGTGATCCGTAACGTCAGCTATCACCGCTTCGGTTACGTTATCCTTAATCTGCTCCACTATTGTTTTGTCCCTGTCAACGGCGAGAACATTATGCCCCTTTCTGCTAAGCTCAGTTGCGATGCGGAAGCCGAATATTCCAAGCCCAAGAACCGCTATGTCTTTTTTCATTTTCATCACCCCAGAATGAGTTTTTCTTCAGGATAAGATATTTTCGATTCCTTTTTTCTGCCTGTCATTGCAATGAGTATGGCGCTTGGCCCGACCCTGCCTATGAACATGCATGCTGTTAATATAAGTTTCTCCGCTGTGCCAGCTTCGGATGTGAGACCGAGGGAGAGACCGACCGTGCCTGTGGCGCTGACAACCTCGAACAGAACACTGAGGAACTGAGTTTCCCTGAAAAGCAGTATCAGTGCGGAGGCAAAGCAGACAACCACGGAGTAAAGGAATATTATTGTAAATGCTTTCAATATGTTGGACGGAGGTATGGTTCGCCCGAAGACCCGTACCCCTGTTTCCCCCTCCACGGCTCTGCGGACTGAGACAGCGGCGAGAAACGCTGTGGTGGTTTTGATACCGCCCCCTGTGGAGCCGGGGGAAGCGCCGATAAACATCAGGATTATCATAAACATAATGCTGACGCTGTGCATCCCGGCGAGATCCACGGTGTTAAAGCCTGCTGTCCTTGTGGTGACTGACTGAAAAAGTGAGTCGATGACGCTCATCTGACCGTATTCGGTGAGGTAAAGAAGCACTGCACCGCCGAAACTGAGGAACGCCGATATGCCCAGAACTATCTTTGTATGTATGCGGAGTCTGGTTTTTTCTTTTACTTTGCGCATGAGGTCAAATATCACGTAAAACCCAAGCCCGCCTGCGGTGATCAGAAGCATTACGATGGTTTTAACCATGCCTCCGGAGTTTGTGAGGCTTGCGTCAAATGTACTGAACCCTGCGTTGCTGAAGGCTGAAACTGAATGAAATACCGCCAGATACAGCGCATCGTAAGCATTATGGCCGTCCATGATGAACCCCGGCCAGAGCAGAGCAGCACCGGCAGCTTCGCATATGAACGTGTATGAAACTATATAAAAAAGAACGTTTTCGATCTCCCGCAGGTTATAGCTTTCCGCCAGCCGGGATGCCATAAGCCTTGTGCCGAAATCCAGATCTCCGGTGATGAAAAGGAGGAGGGATGAGCTGAGCGTCATTATCCCCAGTGCTCCCAACTGAATGAGCAAAAGCAGAATTGCCTGTCCGGTGAAGGTGAAGTCGGACACGCTCATGACAGAAAGCCCGGTGACGCATACGGCAGAGGTGGACATGAATAGCGCATCCACAGGCGAAAGCCCGCCTTCCGCAGTTACAAATGGTGTCATGAACAGCAGTGCACCGGCTGCGATGAGCGTAAGGAAGGTAAGGATAAGATAGCCCTGAGGCGAGGGACGGCGTTTCTTCATAAAAGTTTATAGCATTTTCCGCATATTTTTTACACTCAATTTTTCTTTATATTTCCAGTCTCTTATAACCGCAGGCATACAAATAATCTTTTTAAAACAAAATACTGCTATTTACATTTTAAAATATTTTCAGTAGAAGATAGAGCCTTCAATTTCGGCTGATTACGTTAGATATGTCCGTGAGGACAGATATGAAATCATGAAACATGAAATAAATTCAGGAAAAATCCCGCATGGCAAAAGCATTTAACCAGAAACTCAGGAACATTGCGATCATAGCGCACGTTGACCACGGCAAAACAACCCTTGTGGACGCCCTTTTCAAACAGGCAGGCGTTTTCAGGGAAAATCAGGCGGTGGACGATCGCCTCATGGACAGCATGGATCTTGAACGCGAACGCGGAATCACCATCGCAGCAAAAAACTGCTCTGTCAGCTATAACGGAGTAAAAATCAACATACTCGATACCCCCGGCCACGCCGATTTCGGCGGCGAGGTGGAAAGGGCGCTTTCAATGGTGGACGGCGTTATTCTTCTTGTGGATGCCTCGGAAGGTCCTCTGCCCCAGACGCGCTTTGTTCTCGGCAAGGCGTTTGAAGCCGGACATAAGGTCATAGTGGTAATAAACAAAATTGACCGTCAGGATGCCAGACCCGATGAAGTGCTTAACGAGGTCTATGACCTTTTCATCGATCTCGGCGCGGATGACGAACAGATAGAATTTCCCCTCTACTACGCCATAGGCAGGGAAGGCATATGCCAGACCAAGCTTGAGGAAAGAGGAACTGACATGCGCCCGCTCTTCGAGGCGATCATAAATCACATCAATCCCCCTACTTACGATGATACGGAGCCTTTCCAGATGCTGGTGAGCGACCTGAGCTACTCAGACTATCTCGGCAGACTGGCGGTGGGCAAGGTTATAAACGGTTCATCCCACACAAACGAAAACCTTGTGTGCATAAATGAGAAAAACGAGCAGCTTCCTCTCCGTGTCAGCAAGGTGCAGACATACGAAGGAACAGGCATGAGAGATGTTGAAAAGGCTGAGCCCGGCGACATTATTATCCTCTCCGGTATAGAGAACATCATGATCGGCGACACAATCTGCACCAAGGAAGCTCCCAAGGCGCTGAAAAGGATCAAGATAGACGAACCCACTGTTTCAATGAAATTTTCCATTAATACCAGCCCCCTCGTGGGCAAAGAGGGCAAGTTTGTTCAGTCCTCCAGAATCCGCGAGCGCCTCTTTAAGGAAGCCATGAAAAACGTTGCCATAAGGGTTGAGGAAACCGACTCCCCCGACAGTTTCATAGTTAAGGGCAGGGGCGAGTTCCAGATGGCGATCATAGTTGAGACCATGCGCCGTGAAGGCTTTGAGCTCTGCATAGGCAGACCTGAGGTTATCACCAAAACAATCGACGGCGAGTTCTGCGAACCTATCGAACAGCTTTTTATAGACTGCGACGAGGCGTTTATCGGTGTTGTAACCGAGAAGCTCTCCCTGAGAAAAGGGAGGCTGACCAACCTTGTGAACAACGGAACAGGCAGGGCGAGACTCGAATTTTCCATCCCCAGCCGCGGTCTTATAGGCTACCGGGATGAGTTCCTTTCAGATACAAAAGGCACAGGCATAATGAACTCACTGTTTGACGGCTACGAGCCCCACAGAGGCGAGATAATCTCCCGCTTCACAGGCTCCATAGTTTCTGACCGCGCAGGAAAGGCAGTGGCTTACGGGTTGTTTCACCTTGAGCCCAGAGGCGTTCTTTTTGTGCGCCCCGGAGAACCTGTTTATGAGGGGATGATTATAGGCGAATACAACAAGGATAATGACCTTAATGCCAACCCCTGCAAAGAGAAAAAACTCACCAACATGCGTGCATCCGGAAAGGATGACGCGGTCACTCTCACCCCCGTTATGCCCATGACGCTGGAAAAGGCGATCCATTTCATTGCGGAGGATGAGCTTGTGGAGGTGACGCCTCTCTCAATCCGTTTGAGAAAAAGGATTCTCTCTCAGCAGGAGAGGCACACAGACAGATCAAGGAAACTTGCTTCCAAGTAAGAATCATAAGTTCAAAAACCCGCTGCCGGCGAATGGCGGCGGGTTTCCTTTCGGCATCATATAAAACAATTAGATATAATTATTGAGATTGCGAAGCCTGCTCCCAAAGGCTATTCTTTATATAGCAACCACGTTTCATTATTATTCAGGGATGTACATATGAAGGGTTTTCTGCGTTTCGGCATTCTTATTATCCTCTTTACTGCGGCGTTTGCCGCTCTCTATGTTTCTTACGCCGAGGTTCGCAAAAAGAGCCTTGAAAAACTGTCTGAAAGGCAGATGCTCCTCGCCAAACAGGCAGTAACGGGTATAGAGGAGTTCTTCAGCAGTTATACAAATATGTTCATGCAGTATGCCCTTGCCCCGGAGATGGTCAATTTTGATAATGAAGGGAAGCGTCTCATCCGCACCCTTTACACATTCAACAAAAGGCAGTTCAGGGCAGTAACCAGATACGATGAAAACGGCATGATTATTTACACATTTCCGGAAAGGCCCGAATTGGTTGGAACAAGTGTGGCGGATCAGGCGCATGTGAAGCATATTCTTAAAAATAAAGAACCTCTCTTAAGCGATGTTTTCATGGCTGTTCAGGGGTACCAGACGGTTACTCTGAATATTCCGGTTTTTGACGGAGCGGTGTTTAAGGGTGTTCTGGCTGCTTTGGTGGATTTTGAGTACGTTGGGGCAAAATACTTAGGCAGTATAAGCATAGGCGAAACAGGCTATGCGTGGATGATTGATAGAGAAGCGAACCTTATTTTCAGCCCCGCTCACGGGAAAAATCTTATAAATGTTAAGTTTGAGGCTGACAAATATCCTGACTCCAAAGAACTCGGAGACAAAATGCTCAGCGGGGAATCAGGTTTCAGCACCTATACATATGATACTGTTGCAGGAGACAGGGTGATTCCCGTGAAAAAGCTTGCAGCATTTATGCCTGTGCATGTTCTGGGCAATTTCTGGTCTCTGGCGGTTGCCATACCGGAGGATGAAGCATATGACGATCTTTCCGGTTTTTATCAGAAAATGCTTTTTATCATGGCTGTGATGTTTGCTGCATTTGCGTTTTACATAAATGTGGTTTTCAGGATGATGAAGCTCTCCCTTATGAATACTGAGCTTGCCCAGCGTGTGGCGGAAGAGGTGGAGAAGAGGAAGGAGCAGGAGAGAATGCTCCTCCAGCAGGCGAAGTTCACCTCAATGGGTGAGATGATAAACGCCATAGCCCACCAGTGGCGCCAGCCGCTCACAGCTATAGGCTTCGGCATTCAGGAAATGGGGGAAATGTCCAAGGAGAGACACCACACTGACGAATACATTGACGACTATGTGAGGTTCCTTATGGGAATAGTAATGCATATGTCTGAAACAATTGATGATTTCAGGAACTTCTTCCGCCCTGACAAAGACAGGGTTGAGCTTGACATCAGGCGTACAGTCATGGCTGTTCACAGTATAATAAACTCCCAGTTTTCGGCAGCGGGGATAAAAGTGACTATTCTGTGTGAAACACCGGGGCGCAGATATGAGGTTCATTCCGAGAAGGATATAACAGATGAAGATACGGAGCTCTATACTGTGGAGGGGTTTGAAGGTGAGGTTAAGCAGGTTTTCCTTAACATTCTCCAGAACGCCCGTGATGCGATAATACCCAGAATGGAGCTTATAAATATGGGGCAGGGGAGCGTGGCTGTGACCATTACTCCTTTCAGCAAATATATAGATATAGACTTCACCGACAACGGCGGCGGAATCAAGGCTGAGTTTCTGGACAAGGTATTTGACCCCTACTTCACAACAAAAGGGGAATCGGTCGGCCTCGGTATAGGGCTTTTTATGTCAAAAACCATAATTGAGGAGCATATGAGCGGTTTCCTCATGGTTCGTAATGTTAAGGACGGAGCCAGATTTTCCGTTCGACTCAACAGGAAATACCCCGATATAACGGAAGGGTGACGGTATTTTTCAGGAAATATGCAGTTTTGTTTTAATTTTAGTAAATATTACGTTGCAAAATCTGTGATAATGTTTATTGTGTAATCAACAGGACGGTAGTATAAGAATTTCCCCCAGATGATTTCCTTATCCTAGAGTAAGCATCCCCCGCAGTGATTTGTATTCAGCAGAACAAGTGTGAGCCGGTCGGCTGCTTCAAGCGTGCCTGAAAAAATATAGTGAGATAATAATGAACGAAAACGAGACAACAGGCTTCGAGCACTTCGGACTCAGCGCTGAGGTGATGCAGGGCATCATCGAATGCGGATTCAAATTACCCAGCCCCATCCAGCAGCAGGCCATTCCCCTTCTTCTTGAAGGAAAAGACATGATAGGCCAGGCGCACACGGGAACAGGAAAAACTGCGGCTTTCGGATTACCGTCAATCAGCCGCCTGAAAAAGACAGGCGAAGTTGAAATGCTTGTCATCACCCCCACAAGGGAACTCGCCATGCAGGTGAGCGACGAACTCTACAGATACGGCAAATATGCCGACATCAACACAACAACAGTTTACGGCGGACAGTCATATTCACGCCAGTATGAGCGCCTCAGAAGAGGAACCCCCATAGTGGTTGCCACTCCCGGCAGGCTTCTTGACATACTTTCATCAGGCAAAGTGAAAAGCTTTGCTCCTTCGATAGTTGTTCTGGATGAAGCGGATGAAATGCTGGACATGGGCTTTCTTGAGGATATTCAGAAGATTTTCACCTATCTTCCCGAAGACAGGCAGACACTTCTCTTCTCCGCTACTATGCCCGATTCCATAAGGAAACTGGCTGCGACCATTCTCAAGGATCCCGCTCACATAAGCGTGATGAACAAAGAGAAAACAGTAAGAGACATCGACCAGAGATACTACGTAATAGAAGAGCAGGAAAGGGATGACGCCATCATCCGTCTTATAGACAGCTTCGAGCCTACCCGCTCTATCATCTTCTGCCGCACAAAGAAAGAGGTGGAGCGCATATGCACCACACTTATAGGCAGGGGATATTCCGCAAAAGGCCTTCACGGAGATATGGAACAGCACCAGAGGGAAGAGGTTATGACCTCATTCCGCGACGGACGCATCTATACCCTCGTGGCTACTGACGTTGCGGCCAGAGGGCTCGATGTTAAGGACGTTACTCACGTCTTCAACTACCACATGCCTTTTGACTCCGAAAGCTACATCCACCGCATAGGCAGAACAGGCAGGGCAGGAAGCAAAGGTATAGCAGTCACTCTTGTTACTCCTCAGGAGCTCAGAGGGCTTAACCGCATCCAGCGCAGCATAGGCGATGTAATGACGCAGAAATTCGTTCCCACGCTTCAGGAAGTAAGGGATGAAAACATAGCAAAACTCGTGGACAAAGTTGCTGCCTGCGAAATAGACAAAAAAGCAGCGGAAGTTCTTGAAATGCTCACTGCTGAACACAGCGAAGTAAACATAGCCCTTAAGCTTGTTTCCATGCTCCTTGATAAGGAAAGCTTCGCAGGGCCCAACCATATAGGTCTCAGCCAGAAAAGAATCGAAAGAGTTTTCGAGGACGAAAAACGCGAGCGCTCAGACAGGTCAAAAGGCAGAGGCGGCAACAGACGCTCAGCAGGCGGCCGCGACCGTTTCAGCCGTGACAGAAGCGAAAGAAGCGGCGATTCCAGAGGCAGCGGCTACAGCAAAGAACGCTCATCCTCAGACCGTTTCAGCAAGGACAGAAGTGAACGTCCCGCTGGCGACAGATTCAATAAAGACAGAGGCGACCGCCCCGCAGGCGACCGTTTCAGCAAGGACAGAAGCGAGCGTCCGGCAGGCGACCGTTTCAGCCGTGACAGAAAAGAAGGCGAGCGCAGCGGCGACCGTTTCAGAGATAAACCCCGCTCCGCAGACAGCCAGCCCCGTCAGGGCGGCTGGAACAAATTTGACAGAGAGCCCCGCCCCGAAAGGGAAAAAAGCGGCGGTGATTCCTTCTGGAAAAAGCGCGGAGATAAAAAAGACTATTAAACTCATAACCTCCCTTCGGGGAGGTTTTTTTGTGCCTGATTCTGCTCTCTCATGTTAAGCTTGTATAAAAAGCGGAGGCGGATATGGGCAGACACGGCGGATTCTCGGAGGAAAGGGCGCATGCCTTGTTCTCTCTTTTTTCAGGCTTTATTGAGGGAACAGACGGCAAAGAGCTTTTTGATGCATATAAGCCCAAGCTGGACGGCATCACCCCTCTGGAAGTTCTTATAATGGGGGAGCGTCTTCTCAAAGAGGGCTACTCCGTTGAGAGCATAAAGAAGCAGGTCGAGAAGGTTTTCAACATCATAATCCCCGCCCTCAAAGAATATGAATGGGACGAGCCCGACGAAGAGAGCGCCGTCCGCTGGCTTATGGAGGAGAACCGCGCTCTGGCTTCCCATATGGACGGCATGAAAGGGAAAATAAGAGAACTGAGCAGTCTGGAACTTTCGTCAGTGGCTTATTCGTCGGTTTATTCATCCCTTAAGAAAGACTTCCGCAAGTTAAGCGAATTTGAGCCGCATTACCTCAAAACGGAAAATGTTCTGTTCCCTTTTCTGGAGAAACACCAATATTTTGAGCAGCCGCTTAAGGTTATATGGTCGCTGGATGACGACATCCGTGCGGTGATAAAGGAGATAAATACCGCGCTGGACTCCGCGGACAGCCTTGGCATGAACGAGCATATAATCATAGGCAGACTTTTTATGCTGATGATGCGCATGACATATAAGGAGAATCTGGTAATTTTGCCTGCCGCTGCGGAATGTCTGAGCGATACTGATAACTCAAAAATGCTGGAGATGTTCTCTGAGGTAGGCTTTGCCTTTGTGCACCCGCCTGAAAGCTCTGCCGCCCCGCAGGAGGATGCGGAGTACTGCGGCGGGCTTATAAAAATGGGCGGAACCGGGGTTCTCACAGTGCATCAGCTTGTCAGCATGATGAACAGCCTGCCGGTGGATATTACCTTTGTGGATGAGAATGATGAGGTGAAATATTTCTCCGCCCCTAAGGAGCGCTTCTTTACCCGAAGTCCCGCAATCATCGGCCGTAAAGTGCAGAACTGCCACCCGCCGGACAGCATAGATACCGTGAACCGTATAGTGGAATCTTTCAGGAACGGGAGTGAATCCGAGGCAAAATTCTGGATAAATCTCAGGGGAAAGATGCTTCTTATATGCTATTACCCAGTGCGCGATGCTGACGGAAAGTATCTGGGAACTGCCGAGGTAACACAGGATATAACGGAGATACGGGAACTCAAAGGTGAGAGGCGGTTGCTTGAATGGGACAAAAGTTAGTACAGAACAATTCAGTACAGGAAAATATGTAAAAATGATTTGACAGCAATTTATGAAAAAGACCTTGAAAATCTGCCTCTGATATTGCAAATTAAATTCTTTGTCTGATCCGATAATGCGGTTAACCAGAGGTAAGTTGATGCAGTTTAAGTTTTTACATAACAATCTTAATGTTTTTGATCTCGGTAAAAGCCTTGAGTTTTACAAGAAAGCCCTCAGCCTGACTGAGGTTCGCAGATACAATCAGGAGGACGGGGATTTCATACTCGTTTATCTCGGTGACGGTGTGACCCCGCATCAGCTTGAACTCACGTGGCTGAGGGACAGGGAAGAACCCTACGACCTCGGAGAAAACGAGATACACATAGCCTTCGGCGTGGATGATTTTGAGGCCGCTCACAAACTGCACTCCGAGATGGGCTGCATCTGCTTTGAAAATAAATCTATGGGCATCTACTTCATCGAAGATCCGGACGGCTACTGGGTGGAGATTATTCCTAATAATAAGTAGTTATCAGTTCCATGTATGGAACTGCGCCGTGCGGAGCGAAGCCGTGTTTATCACGGCGCGAGCGTGTGCGGAAAAAACACAGGATGTAGTTTTTGGAGCGTCAAGTGAGAGATTGCTTCACTCCTGCGGAGTTCGCAATGACGCAAACAGTTCCATGTATGGAA